>NZ_JAUBWA010000213.1:0-6840 GCF_036702825.1 Microcoleus sp. A003_D6
CCCCTGGGTTTCGGCTGTAAATTTCCCTCTGTTTTTTGTTGCTTGACCAGTTTTTGAACTAAGCTTTTACTGACGGAAAGTATCGCTGCTGTTTTTCCGATCGACAGCTTCCGATCTTGATTGGCTGCTACTATTTTTGGAAAGCAAATCTACTGAATATGCTTTCATTGGTGTATTTTTTCAATCTATTCTTATTGTACCTCATAACACCCGGAAGTGCTGTATCTGGCTACTTAAATGACAATATTTCTGAAACGAGCGCACCTATGCAGTTTGGGTCAATCAGTAATCTTAGAAGAAAGAACTACTACTAAGAGCAGTTGGATTCACATTATAAACCACTCCTAAGTAATCATTTCCCGATTTAATTGCCGTTGATACTACAGCATTCGCCCCATCTAAAACCGCATTAACTGACTCAAAGGTTAGTTCGCTGAAAATAGCACCAATCAACTGAATTTTATCATCAGAAGTGAAGTCAGTAATCACATCAGCTTGACCGGGATTATTGGCAATATCTTCTAAGACAAATGTATCATTACCTTCACCTCCTGTAAGTACATCAAAACCAGCATCGCCATTGAGAATATCGTTACCCGCGCCGCCTGATAAGATATCATCTTGCTTACCACCGCGCAGAGTATCATTACCATCGCCACCAGTGAGACTATCATTGCCATTATTCCCACTCACGAAATCGTTATCAATACCGCCATCTAGGGAGTCGGAACCTTTCCCACCAAATAGTAGATCGTCGCCACCTTTACCTACTAAATTATCTTCTCCTTGATTCCCAAAATAGGTATTTGGTAATTCTGAACCTGTTAAGAAGTCGCTACCAGAAAGAGCAAAGATGCTTAAATCTAATACTGTTGATGGGATGCTAGTATCTATGCCATCTGTGAGTAAGTAAACATCACCTAATAGAGTATTTTCTGGTAAACCCGATGGATTGTTAATTGATACCGATGGTTTGGGTATAGCGATATCTATTGTTACATTTGTTGATATTGGTGTTGATGTTGGTGTTGTTTCTATGGGTATTAATGCTACAGTTGTTGGCGTTGGTGTTGGTGTTGAAGTTGCTACAGGTGTTGGTGTTGAAGTTGCTATTGGTGTCGGTGTTGGTGTTAGTATTACTGAGGGATTAGCAACATTAAAAATTTGTCCATCTAATGCTGTACCCGTATTTTCTGTAACTAAATCGTCAAGGGGTTTTTGACCGGCACCAAAATCCTTAAAGTCTTGAGTTGTTGCACCTAAAGCAACTTTTTGGACTAATGCTATTTGTTTTTGCAATTCTGTGGTATCAGTATTAGTTGCGATCGCATCCACAACTCGCTGATTAACTGCTGCTATTACCTGCGCTAGTGCTGGTGCCGCCGCTGATACCTCTTGGGCGTTAAAATTAGGTGCGATCGCCTTCACCCGATCTGCTACCTTGGTTATTAACGCCGTCACTTGGTCAGGTTGGGTTAAATCTAAGGATACTCCCGTTTGGACGACATCTGCGATCGCGCCAACTATTTCCCCAACAGCATCACCCACAGTCAGACTGCTTGCGCCTTCAATTAATCCCGCAACTTGAGTAATCGAGTTTTGTGCTTGAATCATCGCGCTTAATAGCGATGTCGCACCTGGGTACTTAGCTTTAGCCGCAGCAATCGGATCGACATAATTAATGGCGATATCGCTAGGAATGCCAAAAGCGCTAGTAACTTCGGCATTAGCTTCATCAACGGTTAAACCGCGATCGGCTAATTCAGCTACGATGGTAGTCAGTAAAGTAATTACTTGTGAATCTGGTGTTGCTTTCAGAGGAGTTTCTAGGGGTAAACCCGTACCGATGTCGATACCACCAAAAGCCGCTAAATTACCTTCACTAGGATCGAGTTTCCCATTATTATTAGTGTCAAAAGTGCTATAATCTATATCAAAACCAAATGCACCTTGACTGTCAGTTATCCCTTTGGGTTCGTTCGGATCGATGACACCATTTTTGTTAGCATCCAAGAAGACATTAGCACCAGAAATATAGTCATCAATGACAAAACCTCCGCTGTTCCAGTCTACCAAATACAACAATTCACTAACACTCTTACCAGAATTATCAGTAGCTTTAACTTCAACCCATTGGGGTAAAGATAAATTTTTTCCTGGTACTTGACTGAGAGTGCGGGTAGTCGGGTCAAATTTTAGGGAAGCATTAGGCCCGTTAAATATTCCCGGAATAGTAGTTACGGAAGCATTTTCTATTTTCCGCTTGTACTGACCCCCATTTGCGCCTTGCGTCCAAAAATAATCTTGTCCTTCGGTGACAGAATTATTATCTAAGGCGGTGACTGTATAGATAATAGTATCGCCCGGATCTGGATCGGTAAATGTGTCAGCAGCAAAGACAAAAGCGGTATTGGTAGAAAATCCAGTAGCGCGACTTTGATCCCATATTGGATTATTGACGATTGGCGCTTGGTTATTAATAGTTGGCGTTGGTGTTATTGATGGAGTTGGCGTTATTGATGGAGTTGGAATTGGTATCGGAGTTGGTGTTACCGATGGCGTTGGCGTTACCAATGGAGTTGGAGTTGGCGTAGCTGTAGGAATTGGAGTTGGAGTTGGCGTAGCTGTAGGAATTGGAGTTGGAGTTGGCGTAGCTGTAGGAATTGGAGTTGGAGTTGGCGTAGCCGTAGGAATTGGAGTTGGAGTTGGCGTAGCCGTAGGAATTGGAGTTGGAGTTGGCGTAGCCGTAGGAATTGGAGTTGGAGTTGGCGTAGCCGTAGGAATTGGAGTCGGAGTTGGTGTTTCCGTAGGAATTGGAGTCGGAGTTGGTGTTTCCGTAGGAATTGGAGTCGGAGTTGGTGTTTCCGTAGGAATTGGAGTCGGAACCGGAACCGCAATATTAACGTTAAAAGTTCCTAAACTCGCAGCAACAGCAAGATTGTCAACACTATCTTTAACCTGACTGGATTGCAACTTAACAGTGTAAGTTCCATTATCAGTATCATCCCAACTTCCACCGGGAGGAGTAAAGGAATAAGTCGCTGTCCGAGGCGTACCATTACTATTAGTATCGACACTGAGAAATTGTGTAGCAATATCGCCGCCAGACCAATTTATCAAAACATCCGAACTGTCCAAACTTGAAACATCGACAACATTAGTATCGCTAAAAGTCACAGTCAAACTTTGACTGGTTCCTCCCGCTGTCGTCACATCAGCAATAGCATTAAAACTGCCAGTTGGCGGAGTTTTGTCAATATCGTAAACTTGTCCTGTCAAATTACCATTGCCAGGATTTGCGCCGCCTAATGCTACTGCCAAACTATTTGTAATGCTGTCATCATCAACTAAATTTAACCCAATTGTCCCGCTACCCGTACCTGTGTTAACTTCCAGTTGGTAAGTCTTAGCATCCACAGGAGTTAAAGTGCCAATGGATGCACCAGTTACGCCAGTTGTTGCTAAACTAAAGTCAGAAACATCAACGCCTGTAACATCTTGAGAGAAGTTAATTTCGTAGGTAGCTGTTGCCGCAGTAGTGGGAGATGTACCGAGGCGGTTAATAGATGTAACTGTGGGAATTGTCGGATCGTAACTAACGCTATTGTCTGTACTTGTACTGGCAGTATTGTTATTACTTGCTAGATCGGTAATGCCGTTAGCTTTAATACTAGCAATGACATTGCCGTTACCTGTCATGCCATTAACTGCGACGTTGTAAACAGGGCCGCTGCCTGTGATAGTTGGTGTTAATGTTCCCGTTGCTGTACTGGTAGTTAAGTCAATATCGCTGGCATCAAAACCTGTGACTGGTTCGCTAAATGTGACGGTAAAGTTGATAGGTGAAGTTGATGCCGGATCGGTTTGCGATACTGCTTGATTGATGGTGACAGTAGGTGCAGTGGTGTCAATTACTAATGCTTTATTTGCGCCTAAAGAATTGGCCGCGCCGGGAGTGGGTAAGGTTAAAGTAGCATCACCATTGGTCGCACTCTTAATAGTACCGCCGCTTAAAGATAAGGCAGTTGTGGAAAGATAGTCTAAGTCAGGGCTGTTATCACCTGCTGCAACTGCGTACTGGAATGTTAAGGTATTGCTGCCGCTGCCTGAGACGTAATTGGCGACAGGAGTTACACCTGATAAGCTAAGTTGCGGCGTACCTGTGACGTTAACGATTTCAGAGAATTGAACGCTGATGTCGATGTTTGTGCCGATGCCGTAAGTGCCGTCTGCGGTGGTGGCGCTGACGTTGGTAATGGTGGGAGCGGGTAAGGGGTCAATAGTGATGTTGGCGGTTTCGGTGGCGCTACTGAAAACGCTGGATGTGGTGTTATTGGTTCGATCTGTGGTGTAGTCTGCTACACCGCCATTTGTGCCAGTAATTCGATCCCAAGCGGCAAAGGTTATGGCGTTGGCGAGAGTGCCGTTATAAGTTGGATTGGGAACAAATCGGATTTTGGTATTGGCATCACTGGCTAAGAGTAAGGCGTTGGTAGCAGAAACGGCTGGGGCATTATTCCAGGTTGTGCCATCGGTGGTGTATTGCCAAGTGCCATTAGCGGTGTCTAATGCGGTGATGGCGATGCCTTGGGACGCGCTGGCGTTTGGATCGGCGATCTGTGTGCCACCGAGGTTGGCGATGATGGTGGAGATTAAAGTACCCGTGCTGTTGCTGTCGTTTTGGTTTTGGGCGTTGAGAGTTGGTGTGCCGCTGTTATCCAGTACGGGGGAATCGTTGACGAGGACGGTAACGTTGGTGGCGCTGCTGATGCCGCTGCTGTCTTTGGCAGTGTAGGTGAAGGTGTCGATGCCGTTGAAGTTGGCGTTGGGGGTGTAGAGGATGTCTCTTTTAGGATCGATCGCGATCGCATTGAGGTTGCTATTCATCCCGGTACTAGGGTTAAAACTTGTATCTAGGCTGCCGTCAGTATTCAATCGGGCAATATGGTTGCGAGTTGTGCCATTGACGGTCGTGAAAGCACCACCCACTAAGGGTTTGCCGCTGCTATCTACGGCGATTCCTAAGACGACGTTACCCATACCGCTACCAGGGTTGAAACTGGTATCTAGGCTGCCGTTAGTATTCAATCGGGCAATATAGTTGCGAGTTGTGCCGTTGACAGTGCTGAAAAAGCCACCGACTACAGGTTTGTCACTGCTGTCTACGGCTATCGCATCGACACTGGTATTCATCCCGGTACCAGGGTTGAAACTGGTATCCAGACTGCCGTCCGTATTCATTCGGGCAATGCGGTTGCGAGTTGTGCCGTTGACATTGGTGAAATAGCCACCGACTACTGGTTTGTTACTGCTGTCTATGGCGATCGCTTGGACACCACTAATCATCCCGCTACCAGGGTTGAAACTGGTATCTAGGCTGCCGTTAGTATTCAATCGGGCAATATAGTTGCGAGTTGTGCCGTTGACGCTGGTGAAAGTGCCACCGACTACAGGTTTGCCACTGCTGTCTACAGCTATCGCCTTGACGGTGTTATTCATCCCGGTACCAGGGTTGAAACTGGTATCCAGACTGCCGTCCGTATTCATTCGGGCAATATAGTTGCCAGCAGTACCGTTGACGGTCGTGAAACCACCACCCACTAAGGGTTTGTCGCTGCTATCTACGGCGATTGTGTAGACAGTGCCGTTGAACCCGGTACCAGGGTTAAAGCTGGTATCGAGGCTGCCGTCGCTATTCAATCGGGCAATGCGGTTGAGAGTTGTGCCGTTGACGCTGGTGAAAGTGCCACCGACTACAGGTTTGCCACTGCTGTCTAGGGAAATTGCATTGACAGTGTTATTCATCCCGGTACCAGGGTTGAAACTCGTATCGAGGCTGCCGTCGCTATTCAATCGGGCAATGCGGTTGCGAGTTGTACCGTTGACAGTGGTGAAATCGCCGCCGACATAAATCCCGTCATTAATAATTGCTGTGCCATTGGTAGGCCCGGTAACAATACTTTCAACGTTCAGCCTTCCGCTTCCAGTGTCATTAGCTAAAACATTGATCTGAGTAGAAGTTGGTGCTCCGAGGACACCTTTGTTATCTGCCGTGCCCGTTGGCGCTAAAGTATAACTATAACTAGGAACCTTCAGAGATTGGGTTTCTACATTCCCGATTTTTACTTCTAATTCCCAGTCTCCACCTAATGCTTTATTCCCCGTTTTGTTATTCGATGCCGCAATATCTGCCCCAGTTAATTGATGCAGGTTTTGGATAAATTCTAATCCCCTATCTGTTGCCGCCACATCGCAGCCATATAAAAGGATATCACCATTTTCAGTTAAGGCATTTCCCCACTGTTTTAGCTGAGTGCTAAAATTTTCTATATTATTACCATTCAGGCCTTCAGCACCGAGTTGTAAACTGCCTGGGCTGCCGTGAGAAAGGATATGCAGCGCTTCAATATCTTTTTGATTCGCTAAAGCGGTGGTAATTTGTGCGATGCCGCTCAAATTTTCATTTAAAATCACAACTTCAGCGCCATCAATCCCTGAGATTAAGCTTTGATAGTCTTGTACAGAAAAGTCAACAAAGATAACTTGCTTGTTCATGGTAGATTGCCTTGTTAATTTTTATTGTTTATTGTTAACACTAATCAGTTTGCACGTCGAAGAACGCAGTAAGAATCGTCAGAATTAGTCCCCGTTTTCGTGCGCGGGAAGTCAACACTCACAATTAATTTTATTAACTCATCGCTACACACAATTATATTCGACTTTCAACAGATGATTGTAAAGATCCGTAGGTTTTTCTATGTAATACAGCACTTCCGGATGTTATGAGGTACAGTAGCAGCAATTAGTAAACCAGTTTTTGAGATGTTTCGGATTAATTAA
>NZ_JAUBWA010000214.1:0-2602 GCF_036702825.1 Microcoleus sp. A003_D6
TTTCATAATTTCAGAAATCGCGTATTAGCTTGTTTTTCTGATTAGATAAAATTATCACCACAAGTTCAGGAGAGCCGCAGGAACTAGCCAAAGTATTTAAAGACAGTAGCGTCGGCTTATGCCCAGTGCCACCCGCCCAGATAGCACTTGCTATCATATTACAAGCTTATACGGGAGTAAGTGATGATGAAGCTATAGAAGCAATGGTAATGGACAGACGGTGGCAGTTAGTTTTAGATTGCCTGGATAGGGAGCAAGCACCTTTTGGTAAAGGCACGCTAGTGAGGTTTCGTGCAGCCTTAATTGCCTGTGAAGGAGACCGAATGTTAATAGAGAGAACGATTGAAATGGCTCAAATGTGTCAGGGTTATAATTCTCGCACATTAAGAGCAGCACTTGATTCAAGTCCGCTATGGGGAGCTGCACGGGTAGAAGACACTTATAATCTTTTAGGTCACGCGCTGCGGAAAGCTTTAGAGATTATAGCTCGCGACCAGAAACAGGATTTATCTACTATTGCATCACAAGCAGGAGCAGATATAGTAGTCGGAAGCAGCTTAAAAGCGACTTTAGATTTAGATTGGGACGACCCAAAGCAAAAAGTACAAGCATTAACAACGATACTAGAAACACTTAACAATGTTGAGTCTTGGGTGACCGGGCGAACTGACCTGAATGCAACAGCAGTAACTCAAGCACAACAAAGCATTGAGGATGCACGAATAATCGAAGCACAGGATATTGAGGAGGGAGCAAATGGTTGCCCAAAGCTCCGTAAGGGTGTAGCACGAAATCGTCGTATTTCAATTGAAGATCAAGATATGCGTCATGGACGTAAGAGCAGCAATCAACGTTTTAACGGTTATAAGCGCCATGTTCTTAAAGATTTAGATTTAGGCATGGTGCGAGCCGTTGGAGTGACCAGCGCCAATCAACCTGAAGCCGAAGTTACAGTATCAATTGAAACTGACCTACAATTCCAAAAAGTCAAGTTAAAAGAATTACAAATTGATCGGGCATATTTAACTAGCCACTTCGTTAAACAACGTGACACTGATTTAACAATTGTCTGTAAATCATGGCGTGTGCGAAACGGTAAACTCTTTGACAAAACAGCGTTTGTCTTAGATTGGGAGAACTCTAAAATTATTTGTCCAAATGGAATAAACTTACCTTTTGTACAAGGACAAGTAGTTCATTTTCCCAAAGATGAATGTAACATTTGTCCTCTGCGTTCACAATGTACGGAAAGTAAAAATGGTCGTAGCGTTTCGATTCATGCTGACGAATTATTATTAAAAGAATTAAGAGAGCGCCAAAAAACAGCCCAAGGAAGAGCCAAACTCCGTGAACGTGTTTCAGTTGAACATTGTTTAGCTCAAATCGGGCAATGGCAAGGCGAAAAGGCTCGTTACATCGGTCTGCGTAAGAATCTTTTTGATTTACGACGTATGGCGATTGTTCATAATCTTCATGTTTTGGCTCAAATGCTACTTATGAACCAAATAAAGGCAACTGCATAATTATATTGGTTTGTCAACTACTTCTACTGGACTGCCTCTCTAGGGGAGTTTTTGAATGTATCCAATTGCTTCCCACCGATTTTTCGCGCATTGGTGAACTGAATGAACGGTATGCACATTTGCCGGGAGATTTTGCTGATTTGTCTTTAATTGCTATTTCTGAACGGCTGAATATTCCGGCAATTGCTACTTTAGATAATGATTTTGATGTTTATCGACGTTATCGAAATCAACCTTTTGAACGGGTGTTTTTACCTGAAGATTAAAAATGAATGACGGAATCAAAGAAACCGGGTTTTTTCCCATCTCTTCGCCTGTAACGAAGTCTGTCGCAAAAACCCGGTTTCTGGCCACCCACCAATGGTGGTAAAATAAATATCGGTGTTACTAGCTACCCCCTCGCCATCATGGATAAAACTCGCGCCCAAGCTTACCTCAATCTGATTCAACAACTCCTCAGTTGCCCCAACGGTGAGGAACCACAGATTTTACAGGCTAACTTAGAATTGGTAGATTCGGGGTTTCTGCAAGCTTGCGAGGTAATAGCAGAAAAATTGGCAGGGGAAGGTCAGAAAAATGCCGCTAATTTTTTACGAAATTTGGTCAGTCAGCTAGGGCAACTCTTGGGGATGAATGATGAGGAAGATAGCGATAACTCAGAAGGTGAAAATCCCCAGGAATATGTAAAATTCATCCTAGAATTATTGCAAGCAGAAAAAGATAGCTATTGCGATATTAAAGTAATTTACCCCCTCTTAGCTCAACGGCAACATCTCCTCAATGCTCGTTTTGCCGAGACTTTACAGAAAATGGCACAGAATTTAATTGCCAAAAATCCAGAGGAGATTGCGGTCATTGTCGCCATTATTGAAAATTTAAGTATTCATATTTATCAATTTTCGCTGGGAAGAAGAGCGAATAATGTGGAAATTGCCATTACTGGTTATCAAATAGTTTTAAATAATCTGCAACCGGGAAGCCCCGAGTTTGCTCAAACCCAACATAATCTGGCAGGAGCCTACACTTCCCGAATCAGGGGAGAGAAAGCAGAGAATATCGAAGTTGCGATCAGATATTTC
>NZ_JAUBWA010000214.1:2702-6766 GCF_036702825.1 Microcoleus sp. A003_D6
AAGTAATCTGGGAACAGCCTACATTAACAGAATCAGGGGAGAGAAAGCTCAGAATATCGAAGTTGCGATCGGATATTTCACTGCTGCATTAACAGTCCGCACCCGCGATGCCTTTCCCGAAAATTGGGCGATGACGCAAAATAATCTGGCAGGAGCCTACACTTCCCGAATCAGGGGAGAGAAAGCAGAGAATATCGAAGTTGCGATCAGATATTTCACTGCTGCATTAACAGTCTACACCCGCGATGCCTTTCCCGAAAATTGGGCGATGACGCAAAGTAATCTGGGAACAGCCTACATTAACAGAATCAGGGGAGAGAAAGCTCAGAATATCGAAGTTGCGATCGGATATTCCACTGCTGCATTAACAGTCTACACCCGCGATGCCTTTCCCGAAAATTGGGCGATGACGCAAAATAATCTGGCAGCAGCCTACAGAAACAGAATCAGGGGAGAAAAAGCTCAGAATATCGAAGTTGCGATCGCATCATACACTGCTGCATTATCCGTCTTCACCCGCGATGCCTTTCCCGAAAATTGGGCGACGACGCAAAATAATCTCGCAAATGCCTACAGTGACAGAATCAGGGGAGAGAAAGCAGAGAATATCGAAGTTGCGATCGCCTCTTACACTGCCGCCTTAGAAGTCCGCACCCGCGAAGCTTTTCCCCAAAATTGGGCAGACACGCAAAATAATCTGGCAATAACCTACAAAAACAGAATCAGGGGAGAGAAAGCTCAGAATATCGAACTGGCGAAAAAGTGTTACCACAATGCTTTAACTATCAGAACTCGTGAGGCTTTCCCACAAGAACATACAGAGACTTTATCTAATTTAGGTTATTTTTACCAAAGCAACCAGCAATGGCAACTCGCTTATGATACATTTTCCCCAGCGATTGAAACAGTAGAATTAATACGGGGTGAGATTCAATCGGGGGATGAAACAAAACAGAAATTAGCTGAAGAATGGAATAAACTCTATTTGGGCATGGTAGAAGTTTGCATCGAACTACAACTTTACACCGAAGCTGTGGAATTTGCCGAACGTTCCAAGGGGCAAAACTTAATCGAGTTGCTATCAGTGAAAGATTTGTATCCCAAAGGAGAAATCCCCCCCGACGTGCGCCAAGAGTTGCAACAGTTAAGACTGAGAATTGCCGAGGAAAATCGGCGGTTAAAACAAGCTGAAGAAAAAAATCATGACATCATCAACCAACTACGCCGAGATTTAGCTGCCAACTATCCCTATACTCCTCTCAAATTTGGTGAAATTCAGCAGTTAGCCGATAAAAAAACAGCCATTGTCGAATGGTACATTTTAGACAATACTTTTTGTGTTTTCATCATCACTAACGACAACCCTCAACCACAAATTTTCTCATTTTCTGAGTCAGATTTAGCTCGATTAATTGATTGGACTACGGAATATTTAGGAGATTATTACAGTAACCGCGAACAATGGCAAAATAACCTAGAAACTAAACTAGCAACCCTAGCCGAAATTCTCCACATTGATAAAATTCTCAATTCCATTCCCGAAACCTGCGATAAACTAATCCTGGTTCCCCACCGCTACCTCCACCTATTTCCAATGCACGCCCTCCCAGTTAGTAGAGAAAATTGGCAACGCTTTCACCCCAATAACAAAAGTTGCCCTCTAAATCCCTATCTGATTGACTGCTTCGATGACGGAGTTCGGTATACCCCCAGTTGTCAATTACTCCACAAAGTCCAACAACAACCATCGCGACTATTCGATAGTTTATTCGCCATCCAAACCCCCACAGAAGACTTGTATAAGGAAAATAATGGAGATTATGGAGTTGTTAACGCAATCAAAAAACAATTTAAAGCGCCGATAGTTTTCAAAGAAAAGCACGCTAAAAGATCGGCATTACTAAACCTCAATGACTCAGGGAAAACAGATGCAAACCCCCAACTGCAAACGACCAACAGTTTATTTTTCTACTGTCATGGTTTCTTCGATCCTAATTCACCCTTAGATTCAGGCTTACAGTTAGCCGATGGCAACCTCACCCTCGCCGATATTATCGCTCACTTTGACCTAAAAAATTGCCGACTTGTCACCATGTCCGCCTGCGAGACAAGTTTTACCGACTTCAGCAGTAATAGTGACGAATACATCGGTTTACCCAGTGGTTTCATGTTAGCAGGAAGCCATAATATTATCGGTAGTTTATGGACAGTGAGCGCCCTTGCTGCTTCTCTAGTGATTACCAAGTTCTACGAAGAACTTGAACAATCTAATAACATCGCTTTCGCCCTCAATCAGTCGCAAAAATGGCTCCGAGATGTTACAATTAAAGGAATACAAGATTGGCTACCCAACTCTAAACTAGAGGATGTCTGGCAAGAAGAACTAGCAAGCATCCTCGAAGAAGACGAAAAAGATATGGGCGCTGGTTTTCAACTATTCAATTCACCTTGTTATTGGGCAGCTTTCTGTGCTATCGGCAAAGGAGTTTAATTATGGTTCATCAGAAAAATGTAAATTGTTTTATCGAAGTTATGAAAAACCAATCCGATCTTTTTACTGAAACAGACTGGATTGACTTGGCAGAAATAGCCGATAAAATACTAGAAGATGATGAAGAAATTTGGCAAAAAATTTCTGATTGGCTAAAATTGCACCCGGATGTTAAAACCGCCCACAAAACCTACTTAAAAAATACACCACCCGTCGTAGATAAGAATAAACATCTCGGCTTTGGTGGTTCCAAACCCCTAGAAAGTCAAGATAAACCCACTGGCGATCCTACACTTCTGGAAAAATTGAGAAACGAAATTCATATACACAAACCCCGCAATCCATCCAAATAATCACCCTCCTAATTTCCCTTTTTAACCAATGGAAGAAATCTTAGAACTGAAACAGCTTTTACTCCAAGGCGATATTAAAGGCGCTCTAGTTATTGCCGAAGAAATTGCAGAAATGAGCAAAAAAGATATCATCAATAACATTTACAGTTTTGCTGTAGTTTTGCTATTGCATCTAATCAAACAAAAAGTAGAAAATCGGACAACTCGCTCTTGGGATACTTCAATTAGAAACTCAGTTAGAAACATAAAGCGGCTCAATAAACGTCTCAAATCTAACGGATTCTATCTGAATTTAGAAGAATTAGAAGAGACTCTCATTGAAGCCTATTTTTCTGCTCTTGATGGCGCTGCTTTAGAAATTTTTGAAGGCATTTATGAAGCGCGGCAACTAAAAACAATGGTTAAAGAAGATGATATTATAGCTAGTGCCTTAGCTTTGATTACTTCTATTGAATCTACTGAAAACCCTCAATAAATTAGCTATGAAAAATGTTACAATCAGTCTTTACGCTTTTCACCTCGCTCGCACTTTCGACGATCCATCCGATTTAGCTAGTGAAGAGAAAGCTAAATCTTTTGGGAAAGAACTCCAAGACAGATTAACTCAAAAAATTCCCCTAAAAAATGAACTAAAAACCCTGCTACTTCACGATACCTATTTTGCCGATTTAACTTTCTTTTTCCCAGAAGAAATAGATTTTATCCCTGACGAAATCGCTCGATTTAATCCCCTCGCATTTTTACCTCAAAATATTAATGCTTCCATCGGTCAAACTATCGGTATTTATGCCGAAGTTACCGATAAAACGGAGGCTAACCGAGATTTAGCCGATAGCTGTTAGAGTCGATAGGAGCGTTGCCACCCCTACCTCTCCTTCAGAACGGAACGTGAGACTTTCGCCTCATTCCGCTCCTTGATATCTTCATCCTTTTTTAAGGATACAATTCAAAACGGATTGTTATCATAGTTCCTATCGAGGGAGCCGTCATTTTCCGTTTTTGTGTCGTGACAGTGTTTGTGCAAAAGTTGGAGGTTTTTATACTCATCCTTTCCGCCTAGTGAGCGGGGTTGGATATGGTCAACTTCTACAATGTCCTCCGGTGTGAAGTACAGACCACAGTGGGTACATTTACCTTTTTGTGTCTTAAGCAGTGTTGCCACTCTTGTTGGTGTTTCAGGGTATACTCCGCGTCTAGAACTCCAGTAAATCCAGTCACCG
>NZ_JAUBWA010000215.1:0-6664 GCF_036702825.1 Microcoleus sp. A003_D6
TAAGTTTCCCACGATCCAGATCAATGTCAATACTACCCTTGACAATTTCCCTTTTTCCTTAACTTGTCACCAATGGTGTCGTGCTGGTTGCTGCTTGTCCCCCTCGCGGGGAAGAGATGGAGCACAATTAGTGATTTTGACACACAGCACTACACGGATTTTGACACGGATACACGGATGGTTTGACTCGTCTGATACCATTTTTTTAAAGTTATGACAGACTTTCGTCAAAAGGTAAACGAGATTACAAAGCCCGGTCGTCCTGGATCTCTATCGCATCTTTAGAAAAATGGTATTAGTATGTTTTCCGCAACCTGCGATTGTTGGGCAGCTATTTTAACCTACATTCCGCAATGCCGTGTTTTCCTGCGGTGTCGCTGCAAATCAGGAGACGGCATTGCCGTGTCCCTACAAATATCCTCCGGGTAGGGAAACGGCAGTGCCGTGTCCGACTGCGGTGTTGCTCCCGATCGGGCGATCGTTGCTGAATTTTTTTAATTGATATGTGCGTACATACAGATTTTGTCGATCGTTCAAATATGCAGATAGGAATAATAACATCTTTTGCCGCAAATACAACAAACTTTGCCGCACAAAAAAACTTTGAAAAATTGCATAATTTTTGAGGAAAAGCCCTGATAGATAATTAAGGGTCAGGTGCCGATGTAAAAATCGCCCTCGCCTGTTATTCGTAAGCAGGAAAAAAGATGGCAACACTTCTCGGTACATCCACAAATGACATTCTCGTCGGCACGTCACTCGATGACAACATCTCAGGCCTTGAGGGCAATGACACCCTCAGTGGCTTAGATGGCAATGACACCTTGAATGGCGGTGCAGGAGACAACAGCCTCAGTGGGGGCGAAGGAAATGACATCCTCAGTGGCTTTGGCAAAAGTACCCTGGATGGAGGGTCAGGTAATGACAATCTTAGAGGCCTTGACAATAGCATCTTAGATGGCGGTACTGGCGATGATGTACTTGGGGCAGATGGTCAAAACATCAGCCTGTTTGGCGGTGAGGGGAATGACTTTCTCTATGGCGATAATTTCTCCTCAAATAACACCTTAGATGGGGGTGCTGGCGATGATACGCTCACTGCCTCCACTAGCAATGGCGGCATGGTGTTGCGAGGAGGTGGAGGCAACGATAGCTATGTATCTCCAGTGACTGGAGTACCAAGTCAGATTCAGGACACCGGTGGTACAGATCAGCTCTCCGTTAGAACTTTTTCCCTGGCGGGCACAGAGGTTTCTCTATCCTTGTCACCTGGAAAGCTAGGATTATCTCGACAAGGTACTAGCCTGCTGATTGACACCAACGGAGATGGGGTAGCCCGCCCTACGGATGATTTGGTGATTTTAGACTTTTTTGGTGCATCGCCGACTGTTGGGGGTGTTGGCTTAATCGAAACCATCAATAACCTCTCTGGTAGTGCCATTCTCGCTGCTAATCTCACGGAGGCTACGGTAGCAGGCGGGCTCAGTGCACTCACCGGTACTCCCGGCAATGATAACCTCACAGGTACTGCCGGTAATGACAACATCTCAGGGCTGGGCGGCAACGACACCCTCAATGGCTTAGATGGCAATGACACCTTGCTAGGCGGTGAAGGAAACGACAACCTCAGTGGAGGTGGGGGAAATGATTCCCTGATTGGTGGCTTCAATGGCACTGACACCCTTGATGGCGGCTTAGGCAATGATTATCTGAGTGCAACTGGCAATCTCGCTGGTGGCGATGGAGATGACACGCTTTTTGGAAGTTTCTCTTCAACCTTGGATGGCGGTGCAGGCAATGACTATCTCAGTGGTGGCGGTAATAGCATTGTAGAAGGCGGTGCTGGCGATGATACGCTCTTTACCGGATTTGGCGGAAATACGCTGCGAGGCGGTGCAGGTAGCGATCGCTATGTCATGCAAGATAATCAGCAGAGTCAATTTCAAATTCAGGATACAGGTGGTATCGATCGCTTAGACTTTGTTAATTTTAACGACCAAATCAGCACCAGCCCTACCTTGTCGCTGTCGCTGTCATCAGGAAATACAGGCTTGGCCCGACAAGGCACGAGTTTACTGATTGACATCACCAAAGACGGAATCGCCCGCCCTGTCGATGACATTGTGATTTTAGACTTCTTCGGTGCATCGCCGACGCTGGAGGGTGCAGGCTTCATCGAAACTGTGGGCAACCTCTCAGGTACGGCGATTCTCGCTGCTAATCTCACTGAGGCTACGGCTGCACCAGGAAGCAATTCACTCACTGGTACTCCGAACCCTGATAACCTCACAGGCACTGCCGATAATGACAACATCTCAGGGCTGGGTGGCAATGACACCCTCAGTGGCGTTGACGGCAACGACACCTTACTAGGCGGTGAAGGAAACGACAACCTCAGTGGAGGTGGGGGGAATGACTCCCTGATTGGTGATGACGGCGAGGACACCTTGGATGGGGGTGCCGGTAATGACATTCTCAGTGGAGGTTTCGTTGGCAAGGATAGTTTGGCTGGTGGGGATGGGGATGACACGCTGCGAGCCGGCAGTGACTCTACAACTTTGGATGGCGGTGTCGGCAATGACAGCCTCTTGGGTAGCTCCAGAAGCCTTCTTTTGGGGGGAGACGGCAATGACTATCTCGGTGGTAGTGGTGGTAGCACCTTAGAAGGAGGTGCTGGCGATGATACGCTCAATACCGCATTTGGTAATGGCAGTGTGCTACAAGGCGGTGCAGGTAATGATCGCTATCTAATCCGGCCTGATGTGGCGACTCAAATTTCACTTCAGGATGCTGGTGGCATCGATCGCCTAGACTTTACGGATTTTAGCAACGATATCAGTACCAGCCCTACGCTGTCGCTGTCGCTGTCATCGGGAAGTACAGGCTTGGGCCGACAAGGTACTAGCTTGCTGATTGACATCAACCAAGACGGAATCGCTGACCCTGCTAAGGACGTGGTGATTTTAGACTTTTTCGGTGCATCGGCGACTGTTGAAGGTGCAGGCTTCATCGAAACTATGGGCAACCTCTCAGGTACCGACATCCTCGCTGCTAATCTCACTGAGGCTACGGCTGCACCAACACCTACACCAGCAACCACACCAACGCCTACAACGCCAACACCTACAACACCAACACCTACAACACCAACACCAGTAACAACACCAGTCACAACGCCAATACCCGCAACAACGGTAACAACACCAGTCACAACCCCAACACCTACAACACCAACACCTCCACCGTTTACACCCGCGTCTGCTCTCAACCTGACACAGCCGATCGCGCCCACATTCACCAACCGGCCCGCACCAAGCGAATTGCCACAGATTCTCGGCACCAGCGGCAACGACGCGATCGTTGGCAGCGAAGCTAACAATATCTTGTATGGCAACCAGGGTAACGACACCGTGGGAGGCAATGGCGGCGACGACATCCTATTTGGCGGCAAAGGCGATGACGGTGTATTCGGCGATGCTGGCAACGACCTCTTGTTTGGCAACCTGGGCAACGATACCCTTGTCGGCGGCGACGGTGCAGATACCGCATTAGGTGGCAAAGCTGACGATTTGATATTTGGCGGCGGTGGTAACGATGTCCTCGCAGGCGAACTCGGCAACAATACTTTACTCGGCGACGAGGGTAGCGATACTCTGTACGGCGGTGAAAATAATGATGTGTTGTTTGGCGGTAGCGGCAACGATTTCCTCTACAGCACAAAAGGTAACGACATCTTCGTTGGCGTTGACTACACTGCTGCTAATCCAGGCCGCGGCGAAATCGATACGCTGATTGGCGCAGAAGGCAATGATACTTTCTTGCTGGGAGATGCAACTAAGTTCTACTACAACGATGGTGTCGATACCGGCACTGGCGCAGCCGACTACGCTTTGATTGTCGGTTTCAACCCGATCGAAGATATCCTCCAACTTCAAGGTGCTCCCAGCACTTACCAGTTAGGCGCTTCTCCCACAGGATTGCCTGCTGGAACCGCTATTTTCAAGAAGACTGGGAGCTCGGAGGAATTGATTGCGATCGTCCAATCAGTTTCTTTCCTGGCTATTGACAGCAAATCTTTGCGGTTCGTCTAACGGCAAAGTCTCGATCGCCCTCGATCGGCGGTTGAAACCGCTTCTTGTCATGCGAAGTCCCTCTCGCTTGAGACTAAGAAATTTAAGTTAGATTAAGTCCTGCCTTTGGTGCAGGACTTTTTTGTCGGGTGCAGGGGCGATCGGCTGTCGCCCCAAATTGATTGTCAAAATGGTATACTCAAAATCAGAAAATAGTTGTATGATGTTTATCTAGTCATTTTTTACTGCGACGCCTCGAATGTTAAAGAAGGTAAAAGCAGCTAAAAAACACTAAGCGCGGGCGTAATTCAGCGGTAGAATGTCAGCTTCCCATGCTGAACGTCGTGGGTTCGAGTCCCACCGTCCGCTTTGACTGAATTTTCATAGAATTATGAAAATTAATTAGTGCTATGAATTTAATCTATGGCTTATTTCTTAACCGCTGCTTTATATAAGTTCGTTGAACTACCAGATTTTGCTGACTTGAAAGCACCCCTACTCGATTGTTGCAATCACAACAACGTCAAAGGCACTATCTTGCTGGCAGAAGAAGGCATCAATGGCACGATCGCAGGCTCATCCGAAGGCGTACGCGCAGTGCTCGCATTCTTGCGCTGTGACGCGCGTTTTGCTGATTTGGTTCACAAAGAATCTTTCTCAGAAAAAGCACCGTTTTACCGCCTGAAAATACGCTTAAAACGCGAAATCGTCACGATGGGAATACCGGATATTAATCCATCCCTCATGGCTGGCAAATATGTTAAGCCTGATGAGTGGAATAAGCTGCTTGACGATCCCGATGTTGTCGTAGTTGATGTGCGTAACGACTTCGAGGTATCTATGGGTACTTTTGAAGGCGCTATTAATCCAAAAACAAAAAGCTTTTCTGAGTTACCTGAATGGGTGCTGCGGGAAACTGCTTTACGCGATAAACCCAAAATAGCAATGTTTTGCACGGGTGGTATTCGCTGCGAAAAATCTACTGCTTTTTTGCGCAGTCAAGGTTTTGATGAAGTCTATCATCTCGAAGGCGGAATTTTAAAATATTTGGAAACGGTGCCGGAAGCAGAAAGTCGTTGGGAAGGTGAATGTTTTGTCTTTGATGAACGGGTTTCTGTTGGTCAGGGGTTAAAGCCGGGTAACTATGAACTTTGTCGCGGTTGTCGTCACCCAATTAGTCAGGAAGATAAGGCTTCTGAATTATTTGTACTTGGTGTGAGTTGTCCTCATTGTCATGACTCAAAAACTGAAACCAAAAAACAAGCCTTATCTGAACGTCAACGTCAGATTGAGCTTGCTAAGCGTCGCAACCAAGTACATATCGGCGCACGCTACGATGCGAAGGAAAAAGTAGATGGTGCGATCGAATAGTATGAGTAAACTCCCAGAAACCGGGTTTCTCTGAAAAACCTGGTTGGGTGATTTGAAATCTAGGAAGAAACCCGGTTTCTAACTCAAGTATTAGCGCGTTTCTCAAAGAAACCGGGTTTCTCTGAAAAACCGGGTTTGGCGGCGTGAAATCAAGGAAGAAACCCGGTTTCTGACTCTAAAGCCTTCCTTCTTCCTAATGACTACTGACTAATGACTACTGACTAATGACTACTGACTAATGACTAATGACTACTGACTAATGACTAATGACTAATGACTAATGACTAATGACTAATGACTAATGACTACTGACTAATGACTAATGACTATATGTCAGCAACATACCCAATTTTGTATTCCTTCCGCCGCTGTCCCTATGCTATGCGCGCACGATTGGCGCTGATGGTTAGCAATCGGGTGTGTGAGTTGCGGGAAGTTGTTTTGCGAGACAAACCACCAGAGATGTTGGAAGTATCTGCCAAAGGTACGGTACCAATATTGATTGATGTTGACGGGCGCGTACTCGATCAAAGTATCGATATCATGTTGTGGGCATTGAGACAGCACGATCCTGAAAAATGGTTGATGCCACAGCAAGGTTCTGTTACAGAAATGCTAGCATTAATTGCTGAATTTGATGATAAATTTAAATATCATCTTGACCGTTATAAGTACCCCGATCGTTATCCCGGTGTTGATGCCCAAGTACATCGTTATGAAGGTTCTTTATTCCTGGACAAACTAAATGCACAGTTAAGCGCGACTAAATATTTGTTTGGTAACAATGTAGCATTGGCTGATATGGCGATCGCACCTTTTGTTCGTCAATTTGCTCATACCGATAAAGGTTGGTTCAACCAACAGCCCTGGCCTGGGCTACAAGCTTGGTTAACAGAGTTTACAGACTCAGAAATGTACGCTAGTGTGATGCAGAAATATCCCAAATGGGAATCGGGGAATGCAGGCGTGGTTTTTGGGCGATCGTAATTATACGCAATCAAGAGACAAGATTGCTTTCATTCGCTCTCAGTTCTTAAAAATATCTGCGTTTATCTGTGTTAATCTGCCTGACATCTGCGGTTGACGTATCAATCAAAGATTTATGTAATAAGTCTTTGATGCAATGTTATTCTAGTCGCTCACACGTTACCTTAATGTCGGCAGAAGGCTCCCGCTAAACCATCGGGGGATTTATCGAGCTCCGCGAGTACCCCCGATGGTTT
>NZ_JAUBWA010000216.1:0-6473 GCF_036702825.1 Microcoleus sp. A003_D6
GGAAGAAGGAAGAAGGAAGAAGGAAGAAGGAAGAAGGAAGAAGGAAGAAGGAAGAAGGAAGAAGGAAGAAGGAAGAGGGAAGAGGGAAGGCACGACACGGATTTTGACACGGATACACGGATTAATTATCGAGGGTTCCTTCTGATGTTGAAGTCAGAAGGAAGAAGGCAGAAGAGTAACGCGGGGGCCAGTTTATCGACATCCTTTGCTACCGACAAATATTTCGGGTAAAACTGAGATATTGCACCATTATCAATAACCCTTCTATGGGCGGGCAGGATGCCCAACCCCCTACTCCCGACAAGAAAAGGCACTTGTTTTGGAACAGGCCGGAAAGCCTGTTAAGCGGAAATATGGTGACACAAAATATTATTTTAATTTAAGCTTAACAGTCTGTTAAATTTTATTAACTATCATTGACAAGTGTTAGTATTTAGTTCCAAACAAAATGAATTTGTACCTACGCTTATTGTCAGCCGTCATTCTAGCAATTATCAGTTTAACAGCAAGTATATCGATAGCTTTGGCTGAAACCAAAGAGCGCTACCTTACCTTAGATTCGGACGGCAGTCAATCTTTTGCAAGTTTAGTGCAGCAGGCGGAAGATTTAGCGAAAGAGTCGATCGCCCGCGAGTTTCAAGAAAATCCGGCATTAACAGAAGTTACGATCGTCATTACAGCCAATCGCAGCCGACAAAGGGTTCCGGTTTTGCGATCGAGAGTATCCCGCCGCGAGTGGCAGAAAGATTCGAGAATCGAACAGTGGACTAGATATTTTGCGGATGCTAAATTGCTCTTGGGATTCAGAGATGGCAATATCTCGCCCGCAAATTCTGGGTTTTCGCAAGCGATTAATGTACCTGCGCCCAGTCGATCGGCATTCCGACAAAACGATCCGGGTTTTCGAGATGATTGAAATATTGGTAATGGGGCATGGGGCATGGGGCATTGGGAATTGGTAGCAAACAACAAATAACAAATAACCAACAGCACGACACGGAAATCACGGATACACGGATAAGCTGTTACGCATTTAAACGACTAACGAACTCTTGTATGGTGCGTCAGAAGCGAACACTTACGCGCTAATGAGGGAAACGCTTATGTACGGCACCCTACAATCGTTCTTTAAATGTCGAACAGCTTACACGGATAGATATTTTTTCCTGAATCTCTCTCTCTATTCCCAATTACCAATTGCTAATTACAATATTTAACTTTTTATTAACCTAAATATCTCCCTATTTTAATTAACCTTCAGGTTAACTTTCCTTAATTTAACAGTGATAGAGTTTCATACGGAATCATCAGATTAGGGATGTTGGTTTGAAAAGGAATTTATGTCTAAAATAACTCGCCGACAACTGTTAATTTTCTTCGGCAGCAGTGCAGCTACCACTGTGCTTGCCCCTCAACTAACTAAAACACTATTCGGCATCAATTCCACCTCCGCCGAAGCTGTAGTTCCGCTATCTTTCACTCCGTTAAGACTTCCCCACCCGCTGCCAGTTTATCGAGAATTGTCCAGCTTTATGCCGACGGGCTTAAACGGACAGGGAACCGTGATGGCTGCCTCACAGGATACTAAATTAACCAGTTACAGCGTTGTTGACGATGTGGTTGTACCGCCGGAATACGAACGGTACGTGATTCTCCGCTGGGGCGATCGAGTTTTTCCCGATCCATCCGACTATTTCGGCTACAACAACGACTACACCGCCTTCCTACCCCTTCGCGGCAGCAGTGACGACGGCTATCTCTGGGTTAACCACGAGTACGTAGGCTTCCCGATGTCGAAAGTGGCACCGGAAGCGCCCTCAGATGTGGCATCATTTCCAGCAACCGATCGCGCCGTCCTCGGTATAGACTTATCCGTAAAGAATCGCGATACCCTCGGCGAATTTCTGTACAATCTTGGTGGTTCGATCGTCCGCATCACCAAACAGTCTAACGGCAGATTTGGGGCGATCGCCCGCGACCCCCTCAACCGACGCATCCACGGACTTTCCGGCCTCGGAATCAACAGCCAGCGTGCCGACAAATACAAAGATGTCACCTCCTGGGGAACCAGACAAGGCGACGAAAAATACCTTACAGGCACCGGCCCAGCCGCCACCCAAGTCTTCGCGCAAGTCAACAGCGACGGGCTGGGAAACCGCATCATCGGTACAGCCTACAACTGTTCCGGCGGCACAACCCCGTGGGGCACAATCCTCTCCGCCGAAGAAAATTTCCAAGGTAGCGAACTATTTTTCGTCGGAGTTCAAGAAAACATCAAACCCAACGGCGCCCAAACCGGCTACGCCAAGGGCACTACTGGCGAGGAATTCGGATTAGTCGGGGAAAAATACGGCTGGATGGTAGAAGTCGATCCCCAAGATCCGAGTTTCCGCCCTCGCAAACACACCTCTTTGGGTCGTTTCCGCCATGAAAACGTCGCGATTCGCGCCGAAGCTGGGCGCAAGTTAGTAGTGTACATGGGGGACGATCGGCGCGGCGGACACACCTGGAAATTTGTCAGCAGCGGTACTGTCACCAATCCCGCAGATAAAACCAACAGCCGCTTGTTTGAAGACGGCACATTGTACGTCGCCCAATACAACCGCAACGGTGCGGGAAGATGGCTGCCGCTAACAATAAATAGCCCTACGAATCCGGTGAGTCCTTCTAAAGTTGGCGAAGCAGAATTAGCCAGTTTTGGAAAAGCTCAAAGAGATGCGAATACTCGCTTCCCCAAACGCGCCGGAATTGCAGGTCAAACCGAAGACGGCGGTTCTTTTGTGATGGATACAACTAATGAAGCAACAGCACTTCCTGGCTACAGAAATAAAAGTCTTGCTAATTTCTACACCAGCCAAGGTGCGGTTTTAGTTGATGCTTTCTTAGCTGCTAATTTGATTGGCGGAACTCCCACTGCGCGGCCGGAAGATTTGGAAGTTAATCCTACTACTAAGGAAGTTTTCATTGCTTATACTGACGGCGCACCGGGTAGCGACGGCTATCCAGATTCTCGCATTTTTAATGTTGCGAAATACACAGCCTCCCTCAACAGCGGTCAGCAATCGGGAGGACTGTACAAAATAATTGAAGACAGTTCCGACGGTGCGGGTTTGACATTCCGCTGGCAGCGTTTTGCTCAAGGTGGAGAAGCGGGTGCAGTCTCTGGGGCGGGATTTGCTAGTGTAGACAATTTGGATTTTGACAATCAAGGCAATATTTGGGGTGTCACTGATATGTCTACTAGCACGCACAACGGTTTTGATGTCGGTGCGACTGCAAAACAAGCGACGATCGACCACAAAAGAACAGGAAATGTGTCAGAATTTACGGGTGTTTTCGGCAACAATTGGCTGTTTTACATTCCGACTTCCGGCCCGAATGCCGGAACTGTAATTCCGTTTGCTTACGGGCCGAACCGATGCGAAATGACGGGGCCAACTTTTGTGGGAGATACGCTGTTGCTTTCGGTGCAGCATCCGGGGGAAGATTGCCCGATCGATGATGGTACTGTACTCAGCCGCCAAATTGAAATGCTGGATTTAAACGGTGCTGTTTTTAATCAAACTCGCAGTGTTTCTCGCGGCAGTTTGTGGCCGAGTAATATCTCGAATGATTCGCGCCGATCGCCGATGCCGTCGGTGATTGGAATTCGCCGCGTGCGATCGACTGCAACAGGCCAGTTTGTTTAAACTGAGATATTACAATAGTCCGGACAGTTTTCAATCACCAACGGTAGAATAAGGGTTCCAGCTTCCTCAGCAGGTGAAATCTTAACGGTAGAATGCGGGTTTCAGTCGCTGCCCAAAAAACTGTCCG
This sequence comes from Microcoleus sp. A003_D6, assembly GCF_036702825.1. Taxonomy (NCBI): domain Bacteria; kingdom Bacillati; phylum Cyanobacteriota; class Cyanophyceae; order Oscillatoriales; family Microcoleaceae; genus Microcoleus; species Microcoleus sp. A003_D6. Next base: position 3,817 of record NZ_JAUBWA010000216.1, read on the forward strand.
GAGTATTGATATTAGACCTCTTGCAAAAATCCTTTTAATCAAATTCTGGAACGGGCTCTCCGGCCCATTCCACAAGAAAAAAAATTTTGTGGGATGGGCATCTTGCCCGTCCTAGTTATTTTTGCAAGAGGTCTAAAGTATGTTTCTATAAGGGTAAAATTTTATTTTATCAAACAACTTTTGGAAATGTCGTATTAAAAAAGCGCGATCGGGCCCAGTCAAGCGAGCCGCTGATATTATTGAACAGGTTGTATTGACTGGGAAACCTGTTTTCGCTCAAAAATAACCGCCGACTTTCAATAAGTTTTATGTAGGCATTTGGAATCCAGCTTAAGCTAGATGTAATAAGACTATATAGCTTGTAAGAAAAAAATGCTTTATTCATTTTTGTCCAAGTCTCAAGTCAAAGTCCGCGTTTTAAAACAGTTAGCAGCCGCTGTTTCGGCTTCCTTAGCTCTTAGTGCAACAACCAGTTTAAAACCCTCACCAGTATTAGCTACTAGCAATATCCCCCCAGCACAAACCTCGACTCAGCTAGCAGCAAAACCTGATTCTAGCTTGCAGCTAGGGCAGTTGCGTACCACTGTTCCCGTGCAGACAATGCAGCTCGATCCGGGCGGATTTATCCCGATCGCGATCGGCGGTATGATACTTATACTGGTGGTGCCGCTATTTTTTGGCGGATTGGTGGTAATTGGCGATCGCGAAGTTGGCATTGTCAGTAAAAAGTTTAGCTTCGGCGGCAAGTCTTTACCCCCCGGAGATTTAATTGCCTTAAACGGAGAAGCTGGATATCAAGCTGATACTTTGCCACCCGGTTGGCACTGGGGTTATTGGCCTTTGCAGTACAATGTTCGCAAAGAGTCTCTGACTGTAGTTCCCCAAGGTGAAATTGCCTTAATTATCGCAGCAGGTGGCGAGTCAAATCCGCCGCAGCGCATCCTCGGCAAAATCACAGAATGCGACAATTTTCAAGATGCTCGCAAATTCCTTAAAGAATGCGGCGAAAAAGGCAGGCAACTAGGCATCTTAACGGGCGGCAGCTATCGAATTAACACGGCATTGTTTACCGTAATTACAGCAGCAAATGCTACCAAACACGGGATGACAGCAGAACAGTTGAAGCTGTACACAATTGCTCCAGATAAAGTGGGAATTGTCACAACTTATGACGGCGTTCCAATTCAAGATGGCGAAATTGCCGGCCCGATTATTCCGAATCACGACAACTTCCAAAACGCGCAAAAATTTATCAGCGCTGGCGGGCGGCGCGGCTTGCAGGAACAAGTTTTGCTTTCCGGTTCGTGGAACTTAAATCCTTGGTTTGTTGGGGTGGAACAAGTGCCGATGACCGAAATCCCGATCGGCTATGTCGGCGCGGTGATTTCCTATGTCGGCAAAACCTCGGAAGATGTCAGCGGCGCTGCTTTCACTCACGGCAATTTAGTAAATGTGGGCAATAAAGGGGTGTGGGTAGCACCTCTTTATCCCGGTAAACATCCGCTGAATACTCGCATTTTGAAAGTAGAGTTAGTGCCGACTACAAACATTGTTTTGAATTGGTCTACTAAAACAGAAAGGCACAGTTACGATTCTCAACTTTCTTCTTTAACTGTACGTTCTAGAGACGGTTTTGCCTTCGATCTAGAAGTAGCTCAAATCATTCATGTCGGCGCTTTGGATGCTCCGAAAGTTATCTCTCGCGTGGGTTCGATGCAGAATTTAGTTGACCACGTTTTGCAGCCGACAATTGGTAATTATTTCCGCAATTCGGCTCAAGCTTATTCTGTGTTAGATTTTCTCTCCGCAAGGAGCGATCGGCAAGCAGAAGCTGCGGAGTATATCAAAGCAGCTTTGCGTACCTACGACGTGCAGGCAATTGATACTTTGATCGGGGATATTTTGCCGCCCGCAGAGTTGATGCAAACTCAAACAGATCGCAAAATTGCAGAGGAACAGTGCAAGACTTATGAGGTGCAGCAGTTAGCACAAACTCAGCGGCAACAATTGGTGCGGGAAACGGCGCTGGCTGAGATTCAACAAGAGATGGTAAAATCCGAGCAAGGCGTGAAGATTTCGGAGTTAAAAGCGAATTCTCAGGTGAAACAAGCTCAAGGCGAAGCTGAGTCGATTCGGGTGAAGGGAAATGCTCAAGCTGAAGCTTATCGCGCGGGTGTTGTGGCTTTGGGAGGTTCGGGTTATACGGCTTTGCAGTTAATGCAAATTATAGGCGATCGCAACGTGCGAGTTGTGCCGGATGTTGCGGTAACAGGTAACGGTAGCGGCGGCGGTTTGGTTGACGGTTTGCTGGGGATGATGATGTGGAATCAAACTAGCAAAAATGGAGAAAATGGAGCAGAATTACCTGTAGTTAACCTACAGAAATCAGAACCTGCGGCCAAGTTATCGGTAGCCAAGGTTAATTCGGTGAAGCCAACCGTTGCGAAGTCTCATACTGTTGCAGAGTCTGATATGGCTCCGCTGTTTGATGAATTGCCGTTTGACGATCGATCTTTTAGTTAGGCTGTGCAGTTTGTAGGATAGAATACTCAGATACCTGACTTCTTTAAGAAGTCAGGGTAAGCTGTTACGCATTTAAAATAGTATTGTAGGGTGCGTCAGCCCTTTCTCGTTTCCCTTGCAAGCGTCAGTGTTCT
>NZ_JAUBWA010000217.1:0-6361 GCF_036702825.1 Microcoleus sp. A003_D6
TAAGTTTCCCACGATCCAGATCAATGTCAATACTACCCTTGACAATTTCCCTTTTTCCTTAACTTGTCACCAATGCTCGATGCCCACAACGATTATAGGTAATCTGTTACGATCGATCTGTGGGGCGATCGGCGGTTGAAAAGGCATCTGGTCAAACAAAGTCCACCTACGCCGACTGGGGATGTAAAGACTTTAATCGCACTTTACTTAATCAAGATGCTTACTCTTCAGTCCAAGCGCTGATAAACTCTATTTGATTTTGCATTTCTGTCGCTGACTTGGCAGAAATTAGTCTCAACAGGCGGCGCATTTGTTCCCCTACAGAATAAGTTTGTTGTCCTAAAATAATTCCTGCATGAAAATCACCTCTTTCTAACCAATTAGTATGGATTCTATAAAAATCCCTTGTGTTGAAACTATAAATTACCCTTTGATTGGCAAAAGCCCAACTCAATTGCTCTTCATCACTGCGAGATAACATCCCTGTTTCGGCAACTGTAATGACATCCACGCCACGAGTTTGTAAAGCTTGGAGTAGTTTTTTGCTGCGTGAATCTTCATCTAAGTAAAGACGAATTTGGCTCATATTATTTCCGGCGTTTTTTGGCTGTGTAATGCTGCCAAATGCTCATATTCCGCTTGTTCTACCGCTAAATCTGCTTCAATTTCTGCTTTATTTGCTTGATAATAAGTCAGTGCAGCATAAACCTGTGCTAAGGTTAGATGATCCAAATCTACTGCTATTTCCTCAGCACTATTACCTTGTTTGTATAAGGCTGCGATGCGTTGCACTGATGTGGCAGTACCTGCAATAATAGGGATGCCATTGCGAAGGTTCGGATCGCGGGTAATTAAAGTGCCAATATCAGTTAAAGTTGGCATAGGTGAATCTGGGGTTAAAAATTATAACTTAAGTATAGCATAAATTTATTATTGTTGAATTTTTTTAACTTAATTTATGAAATATTTTGCCCTACTGTTGTTGCTAGTTTGTACGAAGAGCGCAGACTTGTTTCGGCATCAGGATACTTTTCCCAGAATTTCCTGAGTGCTGATTGAGAGATAACGTGCGTACAGTTCCTGGATAACAAACTAATTTACGCATCGATTGGACTCTCGCTAGAATCATTTGAATTTCAAATTAGCAAATTGCGAAGTATTTTGTCAACTCCGATTTGCAGTACAATCGATCGATATTGCATCTGAGGAATCTCCCATGTCAGAACAGTTTTCCACTGAGATTAGCGATCGCATCTGCACTCACATGAACGAAGACCACGCTAGTGCTGTCGTGCTATACGCTCGAGCATTTGGCAACCAACCGCAGGCTACCGAAGCTCAAATGCTCGCTATTGATGCCAACGGCATGGATTTAACCGCTAAAGTAAATGACGAAACAGTGCCCGTCAGAGTAAATTTCGATCGCACTTTAAAAGACGCCGAAGATGCTCACCACACTCTCATTGAAATGGTAAAACAAGCTCGAAAAGTTGCGAAGTAGTCACTTGCGTACTATTCTGTTATAATTTTAAAGTTCGCAGTACGGACTTTAGTCCGGTTAAATAGTGGTTAAAGACTAAAGTCCTTACTACCAACCTTAAGCTGGATTAAATGATTTTAAGGACTAAAGTCCTGACTGCCAACAAAATATATAATCAAGTTGAATTTACACCGAAATTATTAAATAAAATGACAAAAAATCACCCTAATTCCAAAGAATTAGATGTCGCCAATAGCAGTAAAAATAACCATTTCGAGGCACTGGTAAAGCGACTAGATTTGATGATTCGCGCCCGCTATTCGCTGCTGTACATTGTCGGCGCAGAGGAGGAACCGGTCGAAGCCGTAATTGCCCAAGTAGCGCTGCAAGTAACTCCCGCGCGCCGGGTATTGCGGTGGGATATCGTGCGCGGCTGGGAAGATAACGGTTCTGGGAAAGGTTCGGTAATGGCGGCTCTCGATCGCGTCAGCAAAACTGCTGTTGAAGAATATACCATATTTGTGCTGCGGGATTTGCACCCAATTTTGAAATATCCCTACACCGACAAAAATGCTCCGGTAGTGCGGGAATTGCGGAATTTGACGCGGGAATTGAAGCGCAGCAAAAAAACAATAATCCTCACTTCTCACACGCTGGAATTGCCGGAGGAATTGAAAGAAGAAGTAACAGTAATTGATTTCCCTTTGCCCAACGTCCAAGAAATCGACAGTTTAATTTCCCACGTTGTAGAAAATCCGCAACAGTTGCAAGTTAGCGGCTTAGCAAGAGAACAGTTGGTTAAAGCTTGTCAGGGTTTGAGCCGCGCTCGAATCGGGCGGGTTTTGGCTAAAGCGTTAGCCGCAAAACAGCAAATTAACGAGTCAGATATTGATGGAGTTTTGGAGGAAAAACAGCAAGCAATTCGCCAGACGGGAATTTTGGAGTTTTTCAACTCCAGAGAATCCCTGAAAAGTGTGGGCGGATTGGAGAATTTGAAACAGTGGGTAAAGATGCGGCAAGATGCTTTTACTGACGAAGCGCGACGCTACGGAATACCCAATCCTAAAGGCGTTTTGTTAGTAGGAATTCAAGGAACGGGCAAATCTTTATCGGCGAAAACTATTGCTTGCGAATGGCGTTTACCGCTGCTCAGGTTGGATACTGGGAGGTTGTTTGGCGGCGTGGTCGGGGAAAGCGAAAGCCGCGTCAGGCAAATGATACAATTAGCAGAGGCGATCGCACCTTGCGTTTTGTGGATCGATGAAATAGATAAAGCCTTCGGCAACATTATCAGCGGTGGCGACGGCGATTCGGGAACTTCGCGCCGGGTATTCGGCAGTTTGATCACTTGGATGCAGGAAAAAACCAGTCCGGTATTTATTGTCGCAACTGCAAATAACGTGCGGATTTTGCCGGCTGAGTTGCTGAGAAAGGGCAGGTTTGATGAAATTTTCTTTTTGAATTTGCCCTCAGAATCGGAACGGCAAGATATTTTTAAAGTACATTTGCAGCGTTTGCGGCCGACTAGATTGCGGGAGTTTGATTTGGCGGTTTTGGCGAAACGCGCTGAGAACTTTAGCGGTGCAGAAATTGAACAAGTCGTAATAGATGGGTTGTATCGAGCCTTTGGAACTTTTGTAAACGGACAGCGCCGGGATTTGATGACGGAGGATATTTTGAGGTCGATCGAGGATACAGTACCTTTAGCTGCGATCGCGCGATCGCAAATTGAAGATTTGAAGCGGTGGGCGGCGGAAGCAGGTGCGAGAACAGCTTCTAACGATACTCGCTTAATTGATGAATTGAAACGCTACAGTCGGCCGCTGGGAGGGGATGCGATCGACAATTAAACCAGTTTGTATGGTGCCTCAGTTAATGTTTAATTAATTATCGAAAAAATCCCATCTGACGCACCTTCACAAATCGCATGGTGCGTCAGTTTATGGCTGATTAATTCTCTCAAATATTTCCCGTTCTGACGCACCCTACTACTACAAACCCAACCTAAAAACATCAGCAAAAATAGCATTTTCTTCCACCATTCTCCCCGCATCCGGCGAATCGTAAACCACCAACAGCGAATTCTGCCCCCCCAAATAGGGAAACAGGCTCAACCCCTCAGCATTGTCCGTACCAACCTTAAAAGGCAAATCAAACAATACCTCCAAATCTCCTCCATCTTGTCCAGTAATACTGTCGCCGGATCGCCCTAAAATTCCCCTCAACCGAAAAACCCTCATCTCCCCAGATAAAGTCATCGTCGGCCCGGCTAAAACAATCAAATCTTCCCCATTCCAGCACAATTCTCGCACGCCCAAACCGTTCAAATCAACAAAATGCTTCTTGTACAATTTCCCTCCTTCCCCAATTGCCTTAAGCCTTAAAACTCCCGGTTCTCCCTCTTCAACTTCTATCTCTAAAATTATCGCCCAACCCCGCAGCACCGGCCCCCGCAAACCGAGCAAAATCCGATTTCCGCGCACCGCCAACCCTTCAATATCAAAGCCATTTTCTTTACTCGGAATCGGCACAGAGAAATATAGACCGAGGTGGCTGTCATCTTTGAGCGCGTCTGTCAGCAAATTCCCCGTTTCTGTCCGCTGAAGGCATCCAACTTTCTGTTCCCTTTGATTGTCTGAATGGGGAATTGACTCGCACAAAATCCCGTCTTTCATAGGAATGCGCGCCAGTAAATAGCGGTTGACTTCTGTCTCGATTTGTGCTAATCTTTGAATGTCTTTTTCGGGGTCTTTGCCTTTAGCTTTTTTGCGTTTTGTACTGTGAGAACCGACCACCCAAAGATAATCGCTGCTGAAATCAATTCCTTCGATATCGATTTCGGATTCTCCCGAAAGTTGAATAAAATCGGCGATCGCAAATCTTTGATGTTCTCCAAAAATATGAGGCGCGACAGGCGACAAACGCTCGATCGAAGTCGTTTCATCGGAACCCAGCCACAAATGACCGTCGGGAGTTAAAGCAACAGCGGATAAGTCTGTAATAATATCAGCGGCTTCGCTGTTGAATTGCAGCAGCAGGCGACCGAGAAAAAAAGATTCTGGCATAATTATTAGCACCTAAACTATTCTTAGGGTAAGTCATTATAGCTAAATCTGCTTGAAACTCATAGGTTGCACCATTCTCAATCAGGCTTTTATGGGCGGGCTAGAAGCCCACCCCACAATAAAATTTAATTTTTGTGGAACAGGCATCTTGCCTGTTCATGACGGGCAGGATGCCCAACTCCTACTCCCCACAAGAAAATTGATCTGTTGTGGAACAGGCATCTTGCCTGTTCATGACAGAGTTGCAAGATTTGAGTTAAAACCGACTCAAAACTAAAACAGAAAATTAAAACAAATATCCTCCTCAAGCCTCATAGCGAGCACTTCCGTTTTGAGACAGGGATTTTTAACGCCTAGCGGGCCAAACCGCAGCCGGCGGTGATTATTCCGCAAACCGAACCTCCACAGACGGATAACACCCTAATTGAAACATTAACATCGCCGTTACGTTTCGTTACGATAGGGAGACAGAGAGAAAAAACTCTCCCCATAATATCAGAGGTAGCCAATTATGAACGGTACATTTCGCGTCGGCAACCTGTTTGGAATTCCCTTTTTTGTCAACGCATCTTGGTTTTTAGTTCTGGGTTTAGTAACCTGGCAGTACGGCGGCGCACTAGCTGCCCTGTTTCCCACATTGGGCCCCGTAGCGCCTTGGATGCTGGGATTATTGGCAGCGCTGCTGTTATTTGCTTCCGTCTTAGCCCACGAATTAGGACACAGTTGGGTAGCTATCAAACAGGGAATTGGCGTGAAATCAATTTCGCTATTTCTGTTTGGCGGACTGGCTAATTTAGATAGAGAATCCAAAACCCCCGCCGAAGCATTTTGGGTAGCAATTGCAGGCCCGTTGGTCAGCTTATTTTTATCCGGTTTGTTAACAGCGATCGGCATCGGCGCCGGTCTCACAGGCCCCGCAGCCGCGATCGTAGGACTTTTAGCTTCCATCAACTTAGCTTTAGCCTTATTTAACTTAATTCCCGGTTTGCCCCTAGACGGTGGCAACATCCTCAAAGCGATCGTCTGGAAAATTACCGGCAACCCTTACAAAGGCGTAATTTTTGCTAGCCGCGTCGGTCAAATAATTGGTTGGATCGCGATCGGTACAGGCATATTCGGCAATATTTGGAATCTAGTAATCGGTTGGTTCTTGCTGCAAAATGCCGGTCAATCTGCACAATATGCCACAGTCCAAAATGAACTGGCAGGCCTGACAGCCGCAGATGCTTTGACCCCTGAAAGCCCGATCGTCTCCCAAGACTTGTCCCTCAGAGAATTTGCCAACAACTACGTGATCGGTAGCACTCAAACCTGGCGCAGGTTCCTAGTTACCGATGATGCGGGACAATTGGTAGGGGCGATCGACCTCGACGACCTCAAAACCATTACTACCGGACGCTGGCCCGAAGTTTTAGTTAAAGAACTCCTGAAGCCGATCGAATTTTCCACAACCGTCAAACCAGAATTATCCCTCCTCGAAGTCGTCACCCTCCTGGAACAACTCAAAGTACAAGAACTCCCCGTCATTCGCGAAAACGGTGTCCTCGTCGGACTTGTAGAAAAAGCGGAAATTGCCCGCCTGCTGCAAAGACGAGCCCAAGCGAACCCTGCTTGATATTCTCAGATACTTGACAAATAACAATTAACCCCCTCGATTTCTCTTACCAAAAGGGCGATCGGGGGGTTAATTGTATAGGACTTACGCAACCGCTATAAGTCAATACGGTTAAGTTAAGCTCGATCCCCCCTAACCCCCCTTAAAAAGCAGGGTGGATTAATTGTCATCCTAGAAATAGGTACGTAGTTGGGCTTTAGC
>NZ_JAUBWA010000218.1:0-6314 GCF_036702825.1 Microcoleus sp. A003_D6
AAAGATTTGTCGGAACGGTGGCATTCTTGTCGGTGTGGAGAATCTTTGGATCGAGATGAAAATTCAGCCAAACTTATCAAAAAGATTGGTCTGAATTACGAAAGTGGCGGGGGAACTCCGTCACTCAAAAAAGCCTTTGCGAAAAAGGAAAAAGAAGCCTGCTGTCTAGCTGTCTAGCTGTCTAACTGTACTCAGTTGACCGTCAGGTTCGTTCACGAGAATTGCCGCTCAGTCGAGGCGGTGTTAATTTGGAGGTCAGATGTTGTTACCCTTGTTAGCCCTAATTCTCAAGCGGGGCATTTTAGCAAGGAAACTTATTTTATTAGATAGGTTGAGTGGTTTTATGCTTACGCTCCGCGCGATCGCCCTTTCCGACTACGACATCACGGAGCAACTCTACTCCGGCTCCCGCACCCTAGTGTACCGGGCAGTGCGAAAAGCAAACCAGCAACCCGTTGTCATCAAACTGCTTCTTCAGGAGCATCCTACCTTCAGCGAACTCGTGCAGTTTCGCAATCAATACACCATTACCAAACATCTGAGCTCGATCGGCATCATTCAAGCCTACAGTCTCGAACCCTACCGTAACGGCTACGCTCTGGTGATGGAAGACTTTGGCGGCATCTCGCTGCGCCAGTTCGCGCTGGGCAAACCCCTGGGCCTCCATGTATTCTGCCCGATCGCGCTGCAAATCTCCGACATCCTGCACGACCTCTACCGTAACCGGATCGTCCACAAAGACATCAAACTTGCCAACATCCTGATTAACCCAGACACCAAGCAAGTCAAGCTGATTGACTTCTCCATTGCCTCGCTGCTGCCGCGCGAAACGCCAGAAATTCAGAGCCCGAACATTCTCGAAGGTACCCTGGCTTACCTCTCCCCCGAACAGACTGGACGCATGAACCGGGGCATTGACTACCGCAGCGATTTCTACTCACTGGGCGTGACGTTCTTTGAACTGCTGACGGGGCAACTGCCCTTTGGGTCCGATGACCCGATGGAATTGGTGCATTGCCACATTGCCAAGCAACCACCCTTCGTCTGCGATCTCAACCCCGATTTGCCCTTGATGCTGGGCGAGATTGTCCGCAAACTGATGGCGAAGAACGCCGAAGACCGCTATCAGAGTGCGCTGGGACTTAAACATGACTTAGTGACCTGCCTAGAACAGTGGCGAGAAACAGGCAAGCACACCTGCTTTGAGTTGGGACAGCGAGATATCAGCGATCGCTTCCTCATCCCCGAAAAACTCTACGGACGGGAATCAGAAGTGCAGACGTTGCTAGAGGCATTTGGTCATGTTGCCAATGGTGCTTCTGAGTTGATGTTAGTGGCGGGCTTCTCTGGGATTGGCAAAACCGCAGTCGTCAATGAAGTGCACAAGCCGATCGTCCGTCAGCGCGGCTACTTTATTAAAGGTAAATTTGACCAGTTCAACCGCAACATTCCCCTGTCTGCGTTTGTGCAAGCATTCCGAGACTTGATGGGACAGTTGCTGAGCGAAAGCGATGCTCAACTGGCGCAGTGGAGGACAGCTATCCAGGCAGCGTTGGGGGAGAATGCCCAAGTCATCATCGACGTGGTTCCTGAACTAACACGGATTATGGGCGAACAGCCACCCGTAGCAGAACTTTCCGGCAGTGCCGCGCAGAATCGGTTTAATCTGCTGTTTCAGAAGTTCATTCAGGTATTCACGACAAGCGAGCATCCATTGGTGATGTTTTTGGATGATTTGCAGTGGGCAGATTCAGTTTCCTTGAGCTTGATGCAGGTGTTGATGAGTCAGCGCGAAGCCGGCTACCTGCTGTCGATCGGGGCGTATCGCGATAATGAGGTGTCGCCAGCGCATCCGCTAATGCTAACCCTGGAGGAACTTAACAAAGCCAGCGCCACCGTGAATACCATCACCTTAGCTCCGTTGAGTCAAGAGAGCTTGAGTGCGCTAGTTGCCGATACCCTTCAATGTGTAACAGCCATTGCCCAAACGCTAAGCCAGTTGATTTATCAAAAGACAAAGGGCAATCCCTTCTTTGCCGCGCAGTTTCTCAAGGCGCTGCATGGAGAGGGATACATTGCGTTCGATCCTCAAGTCGGACATTGGCAGTGCGATCTGACCCAGGTGCGATCGCTCTCTATCACTGATAACGTGGTGGAATTCATGGCGCTGCAACTGCAAAAGCTGCCTGCCCAAACCCAGGACATTTTGAAGTTAGCGGCTTGTATTGGCAATCAGTTTGATTTGGCGACATTGGCGATCGTCTCAGAACAATCAGAAACGGAAACCGCCGCGAATCTGTGGAAAGCATTGCAGGAAGGTCTAGTCCTCCCGCAGAGCGAAGTTTATAAGTTTTATCATGATTCTGAGTCCCTCAGCGGCGATCGATCTTTGGTAGAGGGTCAACAACAAACGACCGCTTCCTACAAGTTTCTGCACGATCGCGTCCAACAAGCTGCCTATTCTCTGATTCCCGACGACCAAAAACAACAGACGCACCTAAAAATTGGGCAATTGCTTTTCAGTGCAATCAGCCAAACGGGAAAAGATGAAAAAATCTTTGAGATTGTCAATCAGTTAAATAAAGGAGCCGATTTAATTGGCTTAGAAACTGAACGCGAGGAGTTAGCAAAGCTAAACTTAGCTGCTGCACAAAAAGCAAAATCTGCAACAGCTTACCTCGCAGCAAGCGAATACGCAACAAAAGGCATACAACTTCTCGGGGCAAATTGTTGGCAGCAATGCTATGACATTACCTTGGCTCTGCATGATTTAGCCGCAGAAGTAGCGTGTTTGAGCGGTGACTTTAAGCAAATGGAGCAGATAGTTGATGAGGTGCTGCAAAATGCTCGTCAATTATTAGACAAAGTTAAAGTTTATGAAGTGAGAATTTTGGCTGATGTCGCGCAGAGTCACCAGCCCCAAGCTATTAAAACCGCTCTTTCTGCTTTGAAATTATTTGGAGTGGTGTTTCCAGAGCAGCCGACTAACGCAGATAATACTCAAACTTTGCAAGAGACTCAAGATTTATTAAAAGGAAGAGATGTGGCAGATTTGCTGGAACTGCCTAAGATGACAGACCTTCAAGCTCTGGCAGTGATGCGAATTTTAGCAACTGTGACAGCAGCAGTCTATCAAGCGGTTCCAGAACTACTGCCCTTAATCGTGTGCAAGCAAGTTCAGTTATCAGTTGAATACGGTAATGCTGCTGTATCAGCGCAAACTTATGCTTGGTATGGCGTAATTTTGTGCGATCTTGGGGAAATTGATTTAGGCGATCGCGTTGGTCAACTGGCGATGGAACTATTATCACGTTTCCATAATAGAGAATTTAAAGCCAGCACGATTAACATGGTTTATCCATTTGTGAAGCCTTGGAAACATCATATTCAAGAATCACTCGCTCCTTTACTTGACGGATACCACAGCGGTCTGGAGATGGGTACTTTAGAATATGCTGCCTACTGTGTCTACAATTACTGTTCGCTGTCCTTTTTTCTCGGAAAAGATTTGTCAATCCTCGAACCAGAAATGAGGATTTACAGTCAGGCATTGGCTCAACTCAAACAGGAAGTTGCTCACAACTATCTCAGAGTCTTTTATCAATCCGTCTTGAATTTACTCGCTCAGAGCAGTTGTTCCTGGGAAGTTAAAGGTGCAATCTATGACGAGGAAATAATGTTGCCCTTGCATCAGAAGGCAAACGATCTTTACGCAATGGGAACACTCTATATCAATAAATTAATTCTTTGTTGCTTGTTCAATGAGTGGGATCAAGCAATTAAAGTGTCAGCTTTTGCCAAACAATATTTGAATGGAGTATCCGGCTGTTTCATGGTTCCGGTGTTTCACTTTTACAATTCATTGACCTATCTTGCTACCTTACCAAACACTCAAGGTAGAGAATGGGATTGCCTCCCCCAGGAAGTTGTTGACAACCAAAAGAAGCTCAAACAATGGGCAAACCATGCACCCACAAACCATTTACACAAATTTTATTTGGTTGAAGCAGAGCAGTATCGAGTGTTGGGGCAAATGTATGAAGCAATGGATTACTACGATCGCGCGATCGCGTCTGCTAAAGAACACGGCTACATTCAAGAAGAAGCACTAGCTAACGAACTAGCGGCAAAATTTTACCTCAACTGGGGTAAACAGCCGATTGCGGAGGCATACATGACCCAAGCCTACTACGGCTATGCTCGTTGGGGAGCTAAAGCCAAAGTCGCCGACTTGGAACGACGCTATCCCCAACTCCTCGCCCTTATCCTCCAGCAAACACGTTCTCTCTTCTCAACTAACGAAACTATCTTCGCATTGGGGAGTGTTACCTCCACCAGTTCCGGCACTTCCAGCAGTAGCAGTGTTTCTGTGGCTTTAGATTTAGCTACCATTCTCAAAGCTTCCCAAATTATCTCAGGAGAAATTGAACTCGAAAAACTGGTTTCATCGTTGCTTTCTCTCGTCATCGAAAATGCGGGGGCTGATAAATGCGTGTTAATGCTCGTGCAAGACGATCGCCTGCTGATTAAAGGGTCAATGGCTGTGGGGACGGAGCCAGTCGTGTTGCAGCGTCTTCCCATTGAGGACAGCCAGGACATTCCCTTAAGACTGATTTACAAAGTGAAACATGAAAGGCAGACTGCTGTGCTGCTGGATGTGACGACCGATCGGACTTTAGCCAGTGACCCCTATATCATTCGTCAGCAGCCTTGTAGTATCTTGTGCAGCCCGATTTTGCATCAAGGGAAGTTGTTGGGCATTTTATATCTAGAAAATAATTTAGCAACTGGAGCATTCACGAGCGATCGCGTTGAACTCATGAATATGCTATGCGCTCAAGCCGCGATCTCCCTGGAAAATGCCCGTCTTTATCAACAGGTTCAGCAAGCGCTAGAAGATGCCAAATTGATGCAATTCTCGATCGATCGGGTAACTGCGCCCGTATGCTGGGTAGAGCCAGACGCTCGTATTTCCTACGCCAATGATGCCTTCTGTCGGGATATAGGTTACTCCCGCTCTGAGATTCTCAGTAAATACCTGTATGATTTGAACCCAGATTTCTCTATTGAAGGTTGGTCAGACCATTGGCAATCGATCGATCGACAAGGTTCAGCGACCTTTGAAAGCAGAATGCGTAATAGTGAGGGGATCTGCTATCCGGTGGAAGTTACTATCAACCACATTACTTTTAATGAAAAGGAATATCACCTGACATTCGCGGTCAACATCAGCGATCGCAAACGTGCTGAGTTGGCTATTCTTCAAAAGTCTCAGGAATTAGAACAAGCTTTGCAAGACTTGCAAAACGCCCAACTTCAGATTGTACAAAGTGAAAAGATGTCAGCTTTAGGCAACTTAGTTGCCGGCGTCGCACATGAAATCAACAATCCGGTTGGCTTCATTGCGGGCAACTTGCAACCCGCTCTGGATTATGTTAAAGATACTTTTGGATTGATTGATTTGTATCAGCAGGAATATCCCAATCCCAGTGCCGTGATTCAAGACGAAATTGAGGCGATCGAGCTGGACTACCTGCGCGAAGATTTACCCAAACTAATTGGTTCGATGCAACTGGGAGTCGATCGCATTCGCAGCATCAGCGCGACGCTGCGTACCTTCTCTAGAGCCGACAAAGACTACAAGGTTCCGTTCAACATTCACGAAGGCATTGATAGCACGATTCTGATTCTCAAACACCGTCTCAAAGCTTCGGAATCTCGACCCGCGATCGAAGTCGTGACTGACTACGGCAGTATTCCCGCTATCTCATGCTTCCCCGGACAACTGAATCAGGTTTTCATGAACATTATGGCAAACGCGATCGACGCACTGGAAGAAGCCAGCCAGAAACGCACTTTTGGAGACATCGCAGCCAATCCGAACCGAATTGAAATTCAGACAGGATTGGATGACTCTGGTCAACAAGCGATCGTTCGCATTCGAGATAATGGAATGGGAATGTCCGATGAAGTAAAGCAGCGAGTCTTTGAGCACTTATTTACAACCAAAGCGGTTGGCAAAGGAACGGGATTGGGATTGGCGATCGCTCATCAAATTGTAGTAGAAAAACACGGCGGCACTATTTCAGTTAATTCAGCACCGGACAAAGGTACCGAATTCCTGATTGCGCTTCCGATCTAAAATTCCGATCTAAATCATTGTGTTAATTAAGGGAATTCGCACCGGGACTGACTGATATCAAATCCGGTAGCATCGGAATTAATACCAATTTTAAAAAACTGTAGTTTAGACTAACTAAAGATGAGAACGGTGGCAAAAGAAGAACTAGAGCCACCGCGCCGGGAGAGAATGA
>NZ_JAUBWA010000219.1:0-6170 GCF_036702825.1 Microcoleus sp. A003_D6
CTGACCAGTTCTTTTTCAACAATTCTCTGAAAACCTCTTGACAAAAGACTTACAGCCTTAACTTGTCACCAATGGTTCAAGACGGAAAAGAATTCTTAGAAAAAATGCACTCCGCTAGCGATAAAAGCGGATCTGCGATGCGAGCCGGCCCAATTGGCATTTTTCCGACTGTTGAAAAAGTCATCGAAAATGCTACCATTCAAGCTGCAATTACCCACAATAGTCCCGATGGCATTAATGCAGCTATAGCGGCTGCTTTGATGTCCCATTACTTTATTTATCGGCTAGGTTTAAAGAATAATTTGGGAAATTTTCTAGAAAGGCACGTCGCTGGTGAGTGGTCGATACCTTGGCAAGGAGAAGTCAGCGCTAAAGGTTTGGTCTGTGTGAGAGCAGCTATTACTGCTGTCATGCGAAATGATACTACGAGCAAACTGCTTCAAGATTGCATTGCCTTTTCCGGAGATGTCGATACAGTAGCAACTATTGCTTTAGCTGCTGGTTCCTGTAGCAGTGAAATTGCCCAAGACCTGCCAGAAAATCTGGTACAAGGATTAGAAAATAAATCTTACGGTCGAGATTATATCATAGAACTGGATAAAAAATTGATGAACTGCATTGTTTACTAAAGTGACTGCAAAAAATGTTAAATTAAGGGCAATCTCCGCAGAGTTGCCCTTAATTTTTGATTTGTAGCAACCTCGCCCGACAGTCAGGACGTTCTCAATCACTGAAACGATTGTCCCCAATTGCATTTTTACATCGCTCTTATTCCTTATTCCTTCTGCTATGAATTTGCCTAATTTGATTACTTTTTCTCGCTTACTGGGAGTGCCTTTTTTGCTCTACGGTTTGTACGATCCAAGCGCGCAAAGCCGCTGGATTTGCACCGCAATTTTTGTAGTAGCTGCGGCTACTGATTGGCTGGACGGCTATTTGGCTAGGAAGCTGAATCAAATTACCGATTTGGGTAAGTTTCTCGACCCTTTGGTGGATAAATTGTTGGTGCTCGCGCCGCTTTTAGTGTTGATTGAGTTGGGGAAAGTGCCGGCTTGGGCAGTGTTTTTGATTTTGGGCAGGGAGTTGACAATTGCGGGGTGGCGTGTTAATAAAACTACGATTTCGGGAGCTAATATTTGGGGGAAATTGAAGACGGTGAGTCAGATTGTGGCGATCGCACTTTTAATTGCTCCTCTGTCTGAAGCGTGGAATTTTCCCGCATTAATTGCTTTTTGGGTTTCTGTGGCTTTAACTTTGATTTCTGGCGCTATTTATCTGTGGCCGGAAAAGACTGTTGAGGACAAGTAAATCGGTTTTTCAACCGCAGATGAACGCGAATTAACGCAGATAAAAACTTCGATATATTTGTAGGGACACGGCAATGCCGTGTCCTAGACGTAGCTTAATAATGACTCCCAGATTTCCGGTAGTGCACCGCTGTCACGCCGTCATTTTTGAGCAAATGACCGTTTTCAATCGCCGCATAAACTACCCAGTGATCCCCGCATTCCATCCGACTTATCACTTCGCATTCCAGATAAGCTAGAGCATCAGTCAAAACCGGACAGCCGTTGCTAGCTTCCATTGTTTCGACTCCGGCAAATCTGTCTTCTCCGGGAGCAAAGTTTTTCATGAAATACTTCCGCAACTGTCGCCCTTCTGCTAAGATATTCAGCACAAATTTATCTCCGGCGTACATCAAAGCTTCGATCGATCGATCTTTCGCCACCGCAATCGTCACACCGGGCGGATTAAACGTTGCTTGCGACACCCACGAAGCCAGCATCGCACTGCTGACATCCCCGCGCTTCGCCGAGAGTACGCACAGCGAACCAACCAATCTCCCTACAGCTTGTTCAGTGCGATCGCTTCCCGCTGCTAACTGCGGTTTCGGTGCCCGCAATTTTTGCGATCGAATCAAAGCTTGAGCAAAATCCGTTCCCGCTTCTTTGCACTCGTGAATCGTCGCCGCCGTCGGCTTAAATTTGGCTCGAATCGGCTCAAATCCAATTCGATAGCCGGCATCTTTCAGCTTGTTTTCCACTAAGTCGATCGCCTCTCCACTCCAGCCAAAAGAACCGAAAACCCCCGCTAATTTGCTCTTAGTTGCGGTAGATAAAACAATTCCCAAAGCAGTTTGAATTTGCGTCGGAGCGTGTCCTGCTAGCGTGGGAGTTCCGATGATAAATCCCGCGCATTTTTCGATCGCCTCTTTAATTTCTCCCGGTTCGGCAAATTCGCAGTTGATACTTTCTACAGCAACGCCGGCTTTAGTAATTCCTTTGGCGATCGCCTGCGCTAAAGTAGCCGTATTTCCGTAAGCAGAAGCATAAATCAAAGCAACTGTCAAGTCTTTTGAATTTTGTTGCTGGCTCCATTCCCGATACAAATTGCTGAGTTCGTGGAGGCCGTAACGGACGATCGGGCCGTGACCGGGAGCATAAAATGCTGCTGGTAAATCGGCTAATTTATCCATTGCCGCCAGCACTTGTTTTGCCTGAGATGCGTGCAGGGAATCGTAATAATAGCGCCTATCTTCGCTGTAAACGCTCCACCCTTCATCAAATACTTGGTCGCCGCAAACGTGAGCTCCAAATAGTTTGTCAGTGAACACGATTCGAGTTTGCGGATCGTAGGTGCAAAGTTGATCGGGCCAGCGAGGAGTCGGAGTCGCAATGAATTTTAAGGCGTGACCTTTTCCTAAGTTGAGAGTTTCTTCTCCCCGAACGACCATAATGTTTAATTCTCGATCGGGAAAAGCGGCTCGCAAACTAATTGCCGCTGGATTAGTGCAAACCAAAGCTACTTCAGGAGCTAATTCTAACAGAGCCTTAATCGTGGTTGCTCTGTTAGCATTGAAATGCCCCAAAATTATGTAATCCAGCTTTGTCAAGTCCACCCGTTGCTGCAAAAATTCCAGGTAATTTTGAGTAAAAGATTCCCCCGGCGGGTCGAACAAAGCAGTTTTGTCAGCTTGAATAATATAGCTATTTGCTGTCGTACCCTTTTGCAGCGAATACTCGACTTCAAATTTGAGTCTGTCCCAAGTGCGCGATCGCACAATAAAAGTATCGAGTGCGATCGGGATAAACTGCACGTCGCGGGGTTTGGCATCAGATCCGAGTCTAGGAGTCAAAGTGTTAGTCATTAATTGCACCTATGAGAAACTGAACTACAGAACTTCTTTTGATTTCGTGCCAAAACTTGGTATCTACAATGTCAAACCTTGCACCTCTACCCTGTAAATTCGTATCCAGGTCAGTCAGAAATTCCCTGGTTGTCAAATCATCCCCAATTTGGATAAAGCTCACCCCAATTTCTTCATCTTTATCTATTTTATTTGCCGCACTTACAAGAATTTCGGCGACAGCAGCGGTCTTTTCTGGTTTTTCATCTACGACTGCAACAATTATTGCTCCTTTCTTCCCTTTGGTATTTCTTTTTGTTGTAAAATAATCGCTTAAAGCTTCTTTCAGAGCTTCTTCCAAATTAATTGCAGTCGGGTTTGCGGAATCGGGTTCCGTATTTTGTCGCTGCAAAATTTCAGCTAACCGGGCAACATTTGAATTTTTATACTTCCACATAGGAGTAGAAGCTTCGTAAAGGGTGATGCCGTCGCTGTCAAATTCCTGACATTTTTTTGCTAAGTCGATCAGAGATGCCTGTGCTTCTACCCACTCCTCGTACCAAGGATGTTGGGGGTCTTTGCTGGCATCGCTTCTGGCAATAATAATTGTGTAATCTCGGTCTTCTAAAAGATTGGCAGGCATTGGTAATTCCCCTAGTTAAAATGGAGTCAAAATGACAACGGTTTGCCCGGTAATGTGCGCATTGCACACCCTACGTTGAAAACTCGGTAAGGCGCTTGTGGCGCACCTTACGTATAGAGTTTTTTGGTAGCCAGTTGCCTTCAGGACTGTAACTGTAGGGTGCGTCAGTAGATAGTCAATGATGAAGTCGCGTAAAACATCGGCTGACGCACCTTACTAAGACGTTTGGGATGTGTTGACTCAGACAGTCGATCGATATATCGTTGAATTTCCTCGTGCTCCTGACAACAGTCAACTGACAACTGTCAACTGTCAACTGACAACTGTCAACTTCCTAATAATGATTTCCGACTTTGCGGTGGTGAACTGCCGGCAGTGCATCGGGATTGGATACGCGGCCGCTATCGACGATCGCATATACGATATGATGATCCGAAAGTTCCATCCGGCTGACTACTTCGCATTCCATGTAAGCCAAAGCATCTGTCAGAATCGGAGAACCGTTGGTTGCTGGTTGAGTTTTAACTCCGGCAAATCGATCTGCACCAGGAGCAAAACGCTTTAAAAAGTGCCTCATCAAAGTTTGATAATTGCCTTCTTCCAGCACGTTGAGAACAAATTTATCACCCGCGTGCATCATCGATTCGATCGCCCGATCCTTCGCAACTGCTATTGTTAAACCCAGCGGTTTAAAGCTAGCTTGCGTCACCCAAGAAGCCAGCATCGCACCGCTAACCTCGCCTTTTTGAGCAGTGATGATGTACAGTCCACCGCTAATCCGTCCCAAAGCTTTATCGAGGTCGCTATCGAGGGATTTCATCTGTTTGACAGCTTTGTCCCGCGTCAGCCACTGTCCCAAGTCTGTGCCTGCTTCGTCGCAAAGTTGATAACTCGCTTCTTTCGGTGATTCTTTAATTAAAATGTTGGGAAATGCTTCTTTTAAACCCAATTCTTTGAACTTGTTTCTCAGCGGGTAAATAGATACGTCATCGCCGCCACCGGATTCACACAAACCGAAAGATTGTTTGTTGTTAGCTGCAACTAAAATTGTGTTGATGGCAGCTTCGGCATTCACAGCAGCAGTACCGCCACTCGGCGGCGAACAAATTACGATACCGGCAGCATTACCGACAAGTTCCGCAACTTCTTGTAAGTCGGCGATTCTCAAATCCATCATTTCCACGGCGACACCGGTTTTGGTGATACCGTGGGCGATCGCCTGGCTGAGTCGATCGCTAAATCCGTAGTCGGAGGTGTAAAATACCGCTACAGTGGTTTCTGCCTTAGCTTGCGCTTGGCTCCACTTTTTGTAGCGTCCGGTAAGTTCCACCACATTGTGCCGCAGCAACGGCCCGTGACCGGTTGCAACTGTACCGATTTCTCCCAACTCTGCCATCCGCTTCATCGCAGCGAGTACCGATCGAGCATTGGGAGCCATCAAACACTCATAATAAAAGTGGTAATCTTCCTCAACTGCTGCTAAATCGTCATCGAAGGTGCTGTCGGAACAGTAGTGCATCCCGAAAGCGTCGCAGGTAAACAGCACTTGAGTTTTGCTGTCGTAGCTGAAAATAGTATCGGGCCAGTGCAAGTTCGGGGCCGATACAAATTCGATAATGTGGCCGTTTCCTAAATCTAGTTTGTCCCCGTTTTTGACTACCAATCGTTCAAATGGTTGGTGTACAAGGTTTTCTAAAAATTGAATTGCTACTTTCGCCCCCACGACAATCGCTTGGGGTGCCAGCGCCAACACGTCTTTGACTAAACCGCTGTGGTCTGGTTCGGTGTGGCTGATAATTAGATAGTCAATCTCTTTAGGGTCAATTTCGCCCGTCAGAGTTTCCATGTATTGCTGGCGAAACTTCTCGTGCGAGGTATCGACGAGGGCGGTTTTTTCACCGCGAATGATGAATGAGTTGTAAGTTGTACCGTTTTTGAGTCCGAATTCGATGTCAAAGCGGTCTCTATCCCAGTCCAGGCA
This sequence comes from Microcoleus sp. A003_D6, assembly GCF_036702825.1. Taxonomy (NCBI): domain Bacteria; kingdom Bacillati; phylum Cyanobacteriota; class Cyanophyceae; order Oscillatoriales; family Microcoleaceae; genus Microcoleus; species Microcoleus sp. A003_D6. The sequence goes on from NZ_JAUBWA010000219.1 coordinate 5,752, forward strand.
TCGAATTGCCGTTGTGTCAGGGGCAATTTCGACTTTTTCCACCGTCAATCTGCGTTGGACTCGTTCAGTCAGCGCTACCATCAGTGCCTCCTTGTCTTTTTACCCATTACCTTATTGTTTCCATTCTGACACGTTTCTTTTGTAAATCTTTATCAAATTTCCTATCACTCAGTTAAGCATCCCAAAAGCGATCTCGATATATTGACAAAAAGCTAATATGTGTGGTAAGGAAACCAAGTTCGATCGGTTGGGCGATCGAGGTAAGCTGTCACGCATTTAAATTGCATATTGAGGGCGGGCGGGACGCCCACCCCACAATACCAATTTAATGTGAAGTTGCACATAAGCTGTGTTGCATCTAGATTGCCTATGGTATTAGAGAGGGAGAGGGGGAGAAGGGGAGAGGGGGAGAGGATTTG
>NZ_JAUBWA010000220.1:0-6078 GCF_036702825.1 Microcoleus sp. A003_D6
TGAATCTGTCTTGAATGCCCGTTCTGGTCGGATTCCTCCTTCTCTTCTGCCACGCTAACCCCGTGAACTTCTACCAAATTTCTTTGTTTGGGTAGATTGGAATCCCCCTGATTCATCAGTGGGGAGGATATCAATTCAGTCTTTTTTCGGTAAAGTTTCTCCCAAGCCGCATTCGCAGAGGTTACGCCCTTGAATTCTCAGAAGTACAAAATTCAAGCACTGATTGCTGAGATTGACGAGGTACTCAGCAAGCCCGCACCCCGCTTGCCTTGGACGGGTTCGATCGATACTGTCCACCAGCGCCAATTGTTAGAGCGAGTTCGCGCTTATCTGGTTTCCCCAGACTCAAAGGTAGCGGCCAGCAAGGGGCCCCCCACCCCAAATGTCCGCCCGGAACCAGTTCCAGTTCCCAAACTGCCGATGCCCGCCCCTCGCCCCTCAGCAGCAGAGCAAATCATGCTTGCCGTAACCGGAGAACTCAGCCACCTGCGTTCAAGCTTGACGGGGCCGCTCCAAGAAGACATAGAAGCTCTGCGACAAGAGCAGCAAGCTTTAATTCAAGAAATCAAACAGCTAGAAGCAAAACGGCAGCAGCAACAATCCCTAGCTCAGCAACAAGCAAACCAACAGCAAATCATTTCTGAATTCTTGCAGGTACTCACTGCCCGCTTGGAAGAAACCTTGGAGCGCGATTTCTCCCAAATTCTAGGTTCCATAGAAAATCAGTTGTTGCCCCTGGGCTTGACACCTAACTCTTTGGCCGGCGCACAATCTCGATCGGCTGTTGACGTAACACTTAACCCACAAACCTCAGAAGAACTACCGCTGCTGACGCCGGCGAGGAGGTTGGAGCAAATGCAACTCTTGCAATCTCGTGCTGACAGTCTGCTGATGAGTCTCGATTCTAGGATGGGTATCGTGTTCGAGGCTTTGCAGGCAAATCTGCAAAGCTATCAAGCTTCCTTGGGACAAGAACTCGAAAATATGTACGGTTTGAGCCAGCAGAGCGAGGCGATGTTCGCGGCTTTGGTCAACCACTTGGCCGCACAGTTGGGGCGAGAAGCGTCTTCTTACGTGCAGCAGCCGATCGCCGATGCAAATCTTGAAACGGTCTCCCCAACCGCAGTCGATCGATCTCCAGCCGCTCCAGCCCTCTCAAATACTGCGATCGAGCACTCAGCCGCCCAGAGTGAAAATCGCACCGGCGAATTCCCCGAACAAGACATATTGCCCTACGCCGGTACAGAAATTTCTTCGCAATTCGGACAGTTGAGGCGCGATCGGTTTGAAGTCCCAATCTCGCTCCCGGATTTGGAAAATAATTTGTTCGGTTATGCACCCGAAATACCTCGCTCAGTAACTCGGTTGCCCGGTGCTGAATCGGAAGATATGTTAGCAGAAAGTGGCGAAGATGCTGAGGATTTGTACGCAAGTTTGTTCGCGGGAGAAGCAGTCGCCGAAATAGCACTAGAACTCGAAAATTTCTCCATCGAAAATACAGAAAATGCGATCGAGATTGAATCGGTACAAGCTCAAAATGCAACCGATTATGAAAGTGCAGAACCCCTAAATAATGCAGAAGATTTGTTTGTAAATCTGCTTGATGAAGGCGAATCGCTGGAAGATATTTTAGGAGGTGAAGATTCAAACTTCGCAATCGGGAATTCTGTTGAGGATCTAACTTTAGATACTGAAAATTTATTTGAACCGCAAGTTACAATACCTCAAGTTTCACAACCGCCAGCCATAAGTTCGTTAGAGCCAACAGTATCCCAGGTTTCAGAACCGCCAGCCATAAGTTCGTTAGAGCCAACAGTATCTCAGGTTTCAGAACCGCCAGCCATAAGTTCGTTAGAGCCGCAACTTGACCCGGGCGATCGAGAAAATCTAGAAACGGCTCAAAACCGAGGCGAGCATTTCGACACTCCTGCTGTCGATCGATCGGAACCTTTACCTCCGCCGACCTTGAGCGTGCCGGCAGAAATGAGCCAGAACCGCCCCAGTGCCGCGCCCGGTGTGCCGAGTGCCGGTGGCGTTCAAACTGCCGCATTCGGCACCTCGTCGCAGCGGCTCGATGATTCCTACATCCAAGCCTCGCCCGACGAGGATTTGCTGCCGGTCGAGGCATTAGAAGATGACCTCGATCGAGCTCTAAATTTGGACAACAATACTCTGCAACAGTTGGAGACAGACCTCTACAATCTGGAGGGATTGGACAATACTAGCTCTCGGCGATCGAATTCCTCAGCGGCTAACAGCTTGGATTTATCGGCGAGTTCCCCCTCTGGCCGTGCCAAAAATCCCTTTGCTATTGCCGCAGAGGAAGAATTTGGCACGCTGGAGGATTTGTTCTCAGATGTGTTGGAACTCTCATCTGAGGATGAACTTTTTGTTTCGGAAGACGAACTTGATGATGATTTGTTTGCTGAGGAAGATGAGTCGAAGTTGACGCTAGACGACATTTTGGCTAGTTTGACCGAGACCGATCGACCTTTGACTGATTCTCCCCCTCCAGAAACTGCCGAAACTAACGAACTGCGATCGAGTCCTCCAGAAAGTCAAAAAAAAAACCTAATTTCGACAGAGAGTAAAGCAAAAGTTGTTGAGGGGAAAACCGAGTTTAGCGAGTTTGCCGCACAGCACCAAGAGTCGGCGCCTCCTTCTGTTGCAGGTGCGATCGCCCCATCCCGGGAACGCCCGAATTCTCGCTGGTATTTGGGTATTGATTTCGCTTCCAGCGGGCTATCGGCGGCTTTGCTCGATCGCACCAGCGGCCAGTTGCACCCGATTTACTGGGAAGCACCGCAGGCTGAGGCTGGGGCTGCGGGCGCGAGCTTTCGGATTCCCTCGGCTGCGGTGTTTGCGGAAACAGCCCCAGGAGGCTCCGGGCCGCAAGTGACAGTCAAGTCGGTTGGATTCCGGCAGTTGGCTTTGCCTGCGGGAGAATTTTTACTGCAAAATTTTAAATTGCCTTTAAAGGTGGGCATTCCTTATCAGCGGGAGGCTGCCGGGATGTACGAACCGGTGTTGCAGTGGTCGCCAAATCAAGCTGTTTCGATCGCCTTGCCGCTGCAAGCTGTGCGGGCGCTGCTGGCTACTTTGAATCCGAGGAAGCAGGGGGAAAAATTTGGCGGATCGGAGGAAATTTTAGATTCTGCAATGCCGAGGGCGAATTTTGGAGGGTTGCCAGTTTCTAATTTAATCTGTAGGGCTTCGGGACTGACAGCGGAAACTCTCGATGCGGCGCTTTTAGACTTGCAGGGTGTAATTTTGGGGACTCCGGCCGGCTGGTCGGATGCTTATCGGTTTAACCTGCGGGAGGCTGTTTTGGGCGCTTCTCTGGTGGCTTCGGGTTCGCAAATTTTTGTGGTGGAAGATGCGATCGCCACTTTGCTTGCTGCTGTAACTCCTGTCAAAAATTCCAGAGGAGTGCAGTCTTCGGCGATCGATTCTATTAAGGGCGATTCCCTACGCGAAGAAGCTGCGCCGCTGACTGTAAATGCTTCGTCTTTTAGCGGGGGAACTTTGATTTTGAATGCGGGAGCGGCGACGGTGGAATTAGCTTTAGTTGAGTTGCCGTCCAATCTTCAAGATTTAACTCGTGCTGATTTTATTTGCCAAAGTTTTGATGCGGCTGGCAATGCTTTCGATCAGGATATTATCTGTCAGTTGTTGGCGAAAAATGAAACTTGGGGAATGTCGGTCGATTTGCCGCGTCCGGGGCATCCAGATTTGCCTAGTCGCTATCAATTGCAGCAGCGGTTGCAAGGTTCTGATTTTGGGCTGCAATTGTTGGAGGCGGCAAGGCATTTGAAGGTTATTTTGCAACATCAAGAAAGTTTTGTTTTGGATATTGGCCAGCAGCATTGGGATGTGAAGCGCAAAGATTTGGAAAGTCTGATTTTAGTGCCTTTTGTGCAGCAGTTGAATCGCGAATTGAATGCTTTGCTCAGCCGCGCGGGAATGTCGCCGGCGGGGATTAATCAGGCGATTTGTGCGGGGGGTATGGGTGCTTGGCCTGCGATCGCCCGCTGGTTGCGACAGAAGCTGCCGAATGCGATCGTGGTTCAAGACCAGGAATTGGAGGTCGATCGAGATATGTCGGGAATTCACAATTCTCCATTAAATTCTGTATCTCAAAATACAAATTTTCCTGAAAAAATTGGTCGAGTTGCCTGCGGGTTGGCGAGTTTGGCTCTCTATCCTCAAATTTTGGATGTGTCGCAGCAGCAGTACAGCGACTTTTTTCTGCTGTGGGAATTAATGCAGGTTTTGGGCGGGGAAACTCTCAGCTTTCAGGAAATTTTGCAGTTGTTGGAGGGCCAAGGCGTGAATACCCGCACCTGCGAGTCCCGGATTCTGCGGATTTTGGAAGGAAATTTGCCGGCGGGACTTGTACCTGCGGAGGAAGATTTCATGCTGCTGGCCGAGGAGTCGAGGCAAAATCCCGATTGGCAAGCAATTTTGGCCGAGCCGCTTTTCTTTGAAGATGTCTCGCGGGGTTATCGCTTGAATCTCGAACACGCCTCTGTTGTTCGCGAATATTTAGGCAAACTCGCTTCTAGCAGCCAGCAAAAATTGCTAGAGCCGCTAACAATTGCTTGGGATGTTTGCGATAGTTATCGCTAAAGGCTAAAAACCCGGTTTCTCAGTGGAATCCCCCCTGTCTTCCTCGAAAATTCCTAGAAGATTCCTAGTAGAAACCGGGTTTTTTCCGGCAAAGACTAACTTTTTTATGTGGATTTACTTAAAATTCTCAATAAAATTTATACCTTTTTAGGGTAAATACACATAAACTTTATAAAAGTGTTGTAGCTTTTTAAAGATTGTGCAAAGCCCAGCATTTCAGGTTCTCCCGATTTGGGGAGTCTCATAATATAGACGTGATATCTCGTTAAACTTGAGATAAATCAAATGAAATTTGCGATGGGTGTCTCTAAATTATCAGTATTATCCGAAATGCTTTCCTTATTTATTCCGAAACCTACTTACAAAGTTGGTGTATCCAAACAGCAGGTTCACCGATCCGTAACGAGCAAGGTAAAGCGGTCGATCGATATTTTGGGATCGCTGCTGGGACTGGCAATTGCTGCTGCGGTGGCAGTGCCGGTGGCAGTGGCGATGCTGTTGGACAATCCGGGCCCGCTGCTGTACAGTCAAGTCCGCTGCGGCTTGAAAGGCCAGCATTTCAGAATGTGGAAATTTCGATCGATGGTTGTAGGTGCAGAAAAGCTCAAACACCTAGTTACCAACCAAGCTAAGGGTCACATTTTTAAGAATGAAAAAGACCCGCGAATTACCCGCGTCGGCCGCTTCTTGCGGTGCACGAGTTTGGACGAGTTGCCTCAATTCTGGAACGTGTTAGTCGGCGACATGAGTTTGGTGGGAACTAGACCGCCAACTCCCGATGAGGTTGCTGGCTATGACGATTTTCACTGGCAGCGTTTAAATGTCAAACCCGGCCTGACTGGGGAGTGGCAAGTCAACGGACGGTCTGGAGTTAAAGACTTTGACGATATTGTGCGGATGGATCTAGACTATCAGTGCAAGTGGTCTGTTTTCTACGACATCAGTCTGATTTGCAAAACAATTTGGGTTGTTTTGAGTAAAAACGGTGCGTGTTAGATAGGTAAGTTGTTTTGGGTTGTTTTTTTATTATTTTAGGGAAAAAGAGGGAATGAAATATTTGGAAACCGGATTAAATATATGTTAATAGAATTAGCGATTGGTGACGCTTACGGTGCGGGTTTTGAATTTGTCGATCGGCAGACGATCGAATTGTACAACAATCTCAACGGCTACATCAAGCATCCCCATCACGACATCCAGCCTGGATGTTACACAGACGATACGCAGATGAGTTTAGCGATAGCTGAAGCGATCGTCAGCCGAGAACCTTGGACGCCGGAACTTTTAGCCAGCAAATTTGTTGCAGCTTTTCACCGCGATCGGCGAGTAGGTTATGCTGGCAAAATGTACAATTTTTTGCTACAAGTTCAAGACCATTGGTGACAAGTTAAGGAAAAAGGGAAATTGTCAAGGGTAGTATTGACATTGATCTGGATCGTGGGAAACTTA
>NZ_JAUBWA010000221.1:0-6037 GCF_036702825.1 Microcoleus sp. A003_D6
GTAGTATACTACAAATACAAGCAAGTTTGGGATTTTTAGGAATGGATTTAAGAAATTAAAGCCGTCCTAAAAGAACGAGGTTTTAAACCCAGTTTTCTGATAATACTAGCTTTTGCTGCTAGCAAAGTAAATGTCAAATCCACTAATTAGCAACTTATGATACCAGAAGTCCCGCCCCGATGTCAATTCGCCCCTGCTGCCCAAAAAAGTCCATCAAAGTTTATATTCTGAGTATAAACTGGGGGTGAAGTTCGACAAGGCCAAAATTTGCATCAAATTTAGAGGTAAATTGAACTCAATGGCTGGCAGGCAAAAGCATTTAGCCCAAAAGCGATGTCAATAAACTATACTCAATCTCAGACAAGCGCGCTGATAGGATATATTTTTAATGACCCCCAGACCTTGAAAGACTTGTAGTACCTGAGTGCCCATGTTTCAAATTCTGGTTATAGACGATGATACTGCTGTTCAAGAACTGCTGAGAAGAACCCTGAAAAAACAGGGTTACGAAGTTACAGTAGCAAGTAATGGCGAAGACGGTGTAGCCCAGGCGCAAAAATTGCGTCCGGCCCTGATAATTTGCGATTGGATCATGCCGCGCTTGACCGGCATAGATGTCTGCCGTCGAGTTAAGGCAGATCCCGATCTGTCAACTACACAATTCTTTTTGTTGACTTCTTTGGGTTCGATCGCCGATCGAGTCAAAGGGCTCGACGCCGGTGCCGACGATTTTATCTCCAAGCCGATCGAACTCAACGAATTGCAGGCGAGAGTCCGCGCCGGATTGCGGCTGCACCAACTCAGCCGAGATTTGAAAATAGCCAAGCAAAGTCTGGAAGCAGAGTTAGCCGAGGCGGCGGAGTACGTGCAATCGCTGCTGCCAGATCCGATGACGGAACCTGTCAGCATTGAGGCAAAGTTTATTCCCTCCCGGCAGTTGGGTGGAGATTGCTTTGACTACAACTGGCTGGATGCCGATTATTTGGCGATTTACTTGCTCGACGTAGCCGGTCACGGTTTGCGGGCGGCGCTGCCTTCGGTGGCCGTGCTCAATTTGCTGCGATCGCGCGCACTGCCCAACATTGACTACTACAAACCCAGCGACGTTTTGCGCGCCCTCAACACCACCTTCCAGATGAGCTACCAAAATGACAAGTATTTCACCATCTGGTACGGCGTTTACAACCGCATTTCTCGCCAGCTAGTTTACGCCAGCGCCGGCCATCCCCCGGCCGTGTTGATTTCCCAGTCGCCTGCTTCCACTGCTAAAATCCAGCGATTAAAAACCCCCGGAATGCCGGTCGGGATGTTCCCGGACGCCCCCTATGTCGATAATTGCTGCGATGTCGAGGATTTGAGCACTCTCTACATCTTTAGCGACGGGGTATACGAGATCCACCAACCTGACGGCAATATCTGGGGGCTTGACCCTTTCATCGACCTGCTAGCAGCCTACAACGGTGCAACTGCCGACCAGTTAGAGCTAGTTTTGAACTACATTCAAACGTTGAACGCTAAAGCAGTTTTTGATGATGATTGGTCTTTACTCAAGGTAAACTTTGGCTAGCTGACAAGAAAGCAGCACATCTGCAACCAAATAGCAAGAAGGCAGCAGCCAAAAGATTTAGCTAGTAGAGAGAATTTTGCTATTAAAAGCATCGCGGGTCGGAAATATCTCGAAAACTCGATCCATGCTGGTGAGCTCAAATAAGATACGGATTTGCTCGTTGATTGAACAGACGACTAATTGACTCCCAGCGGCCCGGACTGTTTTGAGCGCCAAGACTAAAGCGCCCAAACCAGAACTATCCATAAATGTCACATCAGTGAAGTCTATCAATACCACATCGGCTCCCGCTTCCACTAGGTCGCTAATTTCTTGGCGGAATTGACTTGCCTTGGTGCCGTCTAAAATGCCAGAGGGCTGAATAATTTTAACTACAGGACTCATATTTTGCAGTGGGAATGTCAGAATTTCTAGCCAGACTAGGCTAGTATAGCTGCGAGATGGACTCCGATCCAAATAAGAGAGGGGGAAAGCGCCAGAGCCAGAGAGCGGGAGAATAGTTTTGAGTGCAAGAGAGGGCGATCGTCGCGGATCGCAACGCATTCACTCGCAGCGCTTCGCCACCGCTAGTAAATGCGTGAGAGCGGGATAATTTTTGTGCGGGCGTTGGTATTGCAGCATCATCAAACCAAGCTAACTTTGGCGCGGTAGAGGAGTTTGTCGCCTTGTCTGTACCCTGTGTAGCGAACTTTGACTGGTTCTCCGGGCTGTGCTGTTCCTTCGATGAGCTGGTGCTGTTGCGGGTTGTAGGGCAGCGAGGCTCCAACTGGGGCGATCGACTCTATCCCCCAATGCTCCAATAACTGCTCGACTGGTCGCAGCAAGGGCAGTAGTTTCTGAGCCCGCAATTCGTGATTTTCCTGAGCTTTGCTCGCAGCAGTCGGCCACTGCAACATCCAAGATTCTAAAATTTGCACGCTAGATAGCTGGAATTCCTGCATCAAAGATTCTCGCTGGTGTTCGATCGAAGCTTGCAGGCGCTGATATTCTTGTTCTAGGGCTGTCGGTGCGGGCGGTTCTAACTCTACATAGTCTGGCGCCAAGGTTGCGAGCAGTTCGGTTAAGGAAATTTGCAAAGCTTGACTGATTTTGAGCAGGATGTGGGTTCGGGTTTGCAGGGCTAAGCCGCGACGCAGGCGACTTAGCTGGATCTCGGGAACTCCTGCTTTTTTGCTGAGTTCTCGATCGCTCGAAAGCCCGGCTTGTTGCATCAGGCGTTGCAGTTGAGGAGCATAATCAGGAATATTGGCAGTCACGAAAACTCATCCAAATTAACTATTAGCCGGGAAGTCCCGGGCGTATATTTAGAGGGGATTAATCAGAGCACTGCGCCCCGTACCCCGTTGGGAATTACTCCTTGGGATGAAAGGCTCGTCGGGTGTAGGTACGGAAACCGACAATTATTCTTTTATACCCCAAGATGCTCGGGAAATACTCTGATACTATATTAGCAAGTGGGGGTGGAACTACCTCACTATAAAAAGCCTTTGAAAAAAAGGAAAAAGAAGCCTGCGGTCTCACTGTACTCAGTTGACCGTCAGGTTTGTTCGCTAAATGGACATATTCTCGAGCGTAAACTGTCACGAGCCTTAAGGAAATACATCTGTGGGGCGGGCTGGCGTGCCCACCCCACCAGAGAAGTGGCCCAGGCATCTTGCCTGTGGCGGGCTGCGCCCCACAACTGTTTTTGTGGCTATTTGACGGCTACTTTTTCGCGGGCGGCGGCTGTTGCAGTTGTCGCAGAACCTTGCAAATGCGCTTCTAGGAACCACAAACGCTTGTCAATTGTCCGCGAAATTTCGGTGTAGAGATCCGCTGTATCGGCGTCGCCGAGTTCGCCTGTTTTGTCGATCGCGACTCGCAGGTGTTGGGCGTATGGTGCGTAGCGATCGGCCAAAGCAGTCACGTATTCTTTGCCGTCTAGGATGTCGAAAGGAAATTCTGGCAGGATCGAATCTGCGGCGGCTGTGCGGGCTGTTCCTACAGCCAAACCGCCCAAAGCTGTGACTCGTTCGGCAACCGTATCAACGTATTCTTCGAGTTCTGTTGCCATTTCGTCAAACAGCAAGTGCAACTGGTAGAAGTCCATGCCTTTAACGTTCCAGTGAGCTTGTTTGACTTGAGTTTTTAAGTCCAGAGTCGTTGCCAGCGTGGCGTTGAGCAGCCCGACTACTTGAGTGCGGGTGGCGGCTGACATATCGATGCGGGTGGGGTAAAGATGTTGTTTGTGGTTGTTGGCAGTCATAGGTTTTTAGGTTGTTAGTGGTGATTGTCGATCGAATATTTGAGATTGGTTTGGGCGATCGTCTCTTTGACTGTTGTGAATTTCTGTTGAGAGGCTCAGGCTAGGTGCATCTGCAACACGGTACGAGGAGCTCGGCGTACATTACAGCGGATAGTTTCTAAACCGAGACGCTGACAAGCTTCGTAGCGGTGGCAGCCGGAAAATCCGTAATACTGACCATCTACTTCTAGCACATCGATGGGTTCGTTTAAACCTACCTCGCGGATGGATTCCATGAGGGCGGCGACTTTGGTTTGGTCGTTGACTCGCGGCAGGGGGCGGCGAATCTGGTTGAGGGGTATTTCTTCGATCCTCATGGTGGCTGTCTTTTTTGCTTCTCCTTAAATCATACTCGGAATGACTTCGAGTTGGCACAAAAAATGTCAGGAAATTTTGAGATTGGGAGAACGGGGGCGTGCGATCGCCCGTTTGCTGTAGTGTCGGGGGATGGAGGGCGATCGGCTTTGGGTGGGTGGGAAAATCAGCATTAAAATTCCTGTCCCATCAACATCAACTTGGTAGCTCAATTGATTGTCCGTGTCTTGACGTTTAAATGACCTGTAGTTATAATTTTGTTAGGCAAAGCCTAGGGGTAGTCGTTATGACTGCCGCATCATAACCGCTGAATAGGCGGTTTTGCTGTTTTTAGGATTTATCAAAGCAATAGTATTTAATACCTAATCGGGGTATCTGACTAGGCTCTAGGTCGCAGTCTACAAGTAAATTTTCTTTCTTCAAAGATAAGAAAGCTCGATTATCAGGCTGGTCTTGGCTGCGCGCAACGGGATATAAACACAAGTCAGTTAGTTGCATTACTAGGTTATTTTTTGTTTTGCTATCTATACCGCGCAGCAGTCTCGAAAAATCCGTGTTAGATAATGGTGAGTATTGACTAGATCGGTTGAGATCGAAACGATTGCCTTGCGATCGCAACTCATTAAAGTATTGCTTAAGTAGTCTGTCTTCTGTTTTACCTGCTGCTTCAAAATAGACCATCAGTGTACCGTTTCTGAGTGATGCGTATTTGGCTGCACGTTCCACTACAATTGAAAAGGCACTTTTCATCATTTCCCAGGTATTCTCGCCGTAGATTTCCAAGTAGCGTTTTAGGTAGCCTTGGCGGGAGACAACACAAGCCTGAACAATGATCGGGCAATTAATAATAGTATTTGTCAAGTCTCCGATAAAACGCTCTTGCTCTAAATCCGAGAGTTTACCTAGCCAAGCAAAGCGTTTTTTTCGAGAGCGGATTTCATTGCCATGTAAGGGTGTGTTTTGAGGAATATTCCAGCGATTCTTGAAATCAACTAGAAGACTATTAATCATATCTTCGTTGCTCCTCTCAATCAAAACGCCACCCATTGCAAAAAAGGGAGAGGAGTCATCGGGACTCGGTTTGGGACTTCCAGACTCGTCAAGGTACAGAGCAAATTCTTTAGGTTTGGTTTCCAGTGAATTAATAGCAGATTCAAAATTATTGGGAACTTTGGTGACGCGAAACTGGTTAACCATAATTTGCTTCTTGACACGATTATTATATTCTGGTTGAGGGAAATTTTTTCTATCCTTATTGCTTGCTTTTTTTCACTTGTTGTTAAATCATCCTCGTAATGAATTTGACTTGATAACAAATCTGATGACTTACGCAAAAAGCAGGTTTTACAAGGTATCTATGATGTTGGCAATAATTCGGTTGAAAGCAGTCTAATCAACTTGAATGATTAGATTTTAGATATGTTAATAAAGTTGTCTGTATTACGCACAACTCTCAAACTGTTTCTTTATTGCTCAGATATCCAATCTAAACAAGAATCGCAAAAAAACTTTGGTTCCCAAGGATAACCAGGTGTAAGTTCGCCACATTTCGCGCATTGTGTTAAACCGTGACCACTACCACACTCTGGATTAGTACATATGCCTTTAAACTCTCCGTAGGCGAGCGTAGTTCTTTCATTGCAATCTGGGCAAGTTGTTAACAAAAAATCTGCCCCCTTGCTATAGTAAGACTCTGTTTCTAACTCTCGCATAACTCGGTCTCTTGATTTCTTGAATTCTTTAATTTTACCCTTTATGTCCCGATCAAATTGCCTTCTACGCTCTTTCTGAGTTCTGTAGTTTAGACTAACTAAAGATGAGAACGGTGGCAAAAGAAGAACTAGAGCCACCGCGCCGGGAGAGAATGAGGG
>NZ_JAUBWA010000222.1:0-6023 GCF_036702825.1 Microcoleus sp. A003_D6
AGTTGTCAGTTGTCAGTTGTCAGTTGTCAGTTGTCAGTTGTCAGTTGTCAGTTGTCAGTTGTCAGTTGTCAGTTGTCGGTTGTCAGTTGTCGGTTGTCAGTTGTCAGTTGGGAAAATTCCCAATTACCTTTTTGCCAATCACCTTTTCCCCAATTACCCATTCCATTACCAATGACTGCTGACTAATGGCTAATGACTGCTGACTAATCACTAATGACTAATGACTAATGACTACTGACTACTGACCCATAACTAATGGCACTTCTGTCAAGTGCATAAACAAGATTCTGCTGCCAATAAAAATCAAAATTGCGCCCCCCAAAAATTCAATTTTATTGGCAAACAAGTTTCCGCATTTGTGACCGATAAACACGCCTGCAAAAGCTAAAAAGAAAGTAATAAATCCGATCGCAGTCACCGCAAGAGCAATAGAATCTTTCAGGACAGCAAATCCGATGCCAACTGCGAGAGCATCGATACTCGTCGCCACCGACAGCGTTATCAAAGTCCCCGTATCTAAGGGATTAAACTTTTTCTCGCATTCTTCACTTTGCAGCGATTCGTAAATCATTCTACCGCCAATGAAGCTCAAAAGCCCAAAAGCTATCCAATGGTCGATCGGTGTTATCAAAAAACTAAAAGTCAGACCGACAAACCATCCTATTACAGGCATTAAAGCTTGGAAGCCGCCGAAAAATAAGGCGATTTTTAAAGCTTTATTGACCTTCATGTGTTTGATTGCTAAACCGCTAGAAACAGCAACAGCAAAAGCATCTGCTGCTAGGCCCAAGGAAAGGAAGACGGTAGTGGCTGCATCCATTTTTGTAAACTGTTAGATGTTATAGGGAAAGTGTTCCTCTTGACTGTTTTACTTTACACTAAATTTTAATAAAATTGCACTTTTTTCATATTTCATTCATTTTTAAATCACATTGCTTTCATAATTGGCGGTGTTGAAAAAATCCGCGTTTAGCTGTATTGTGATGAAAAATTATCAACTAAATTCCTGGACGCAGAAAGTGGTTTGACGCGCTAGCTATAGCGGTAAGGTGAGCAATGCGAAACCTGCAATATAGAACCCATTTGATATCTATAGCAATCCTAAATGATTTGTGTAATTCTTGTAGGGGCAAACCCCCCGTGGTTGCCCCTAGATGCTGGGGTAGGCACAGGGGCACTACCCCCTACAAATCCTCATGAATGATTTAGGATTGCTATATTCTGCGTAAATCTCAGAAACCGGGTTTCTCTATTTCTCGTCACCACACCAAAGACTCGTAGAAACCCGGTTTCTCGCCCCTTGCGTAAGTCTTAGAAACCGGGTTTCTCTCGGTATTTCTCGTCACCAAACCCACAAACTCAAAGATGTCAAATGGGTTCTATAGAGGTTCTGCGTCCAGGAATGAACTAGCAGTTAATGCTTCGATAAATTGAAATAAAAACTGGGCGATTGAAATCGATCCTGCACAAACTTTCGTCCACTCCAAGCGGACTAATATGGGGTCAAAAGCATTGATCGTTCACCACGATCGATAAACTGTTAAAATTTTTAATTAAACGATATTAAACGGGAATATGATTTTACAATATTAGGGACAAATTTAAACATTTCATCAACAAGTTCAGGACTTACGCACTCCGACCAAAGAAACCGGGTTTTTTACCGAATCTGCGGGTTGCGACGCGTATTTTTGTAAAAAACCCGGTTTGTAGGTTCCCATGCGTAAGTCCTAAAGTTAAGAGTTTTGTCACTAGCTGTTAATAATTTATGTGGATTATGGAAGGTGCGGACTACGCACCTTACGTTAATATGTTTGGCGTTTTTTTAAATATAGCAACTACCAATTATGTAAGGTGCGCACTGCGCACCCTACATTCCGATGTTTGGCGTTTTTTTAAATAATTAAATCTTAAAAGTTTTTCGTTCATTTCTGAAGGAAAAACTTGTTAAATATTTAATTCACAGGTTGAAACTCAAAACTATTTTCGCTGCGAAACTTTCGCGAGCGATTTGTTTAAAGAACCTTGTGAGTGTGTTCGTGCTGTTTCACATTGTCTTCAGTGCGAATGACGCGCTCGGAGTTGAGCACTCTTTTGCGTTCTAAGGAATAAGTAAAGTCGTTGCGAACTGTTCCCAAGGGAATGTGAACTTTAGCTTGGGGGCGGATTTTGTAAGTGCGGGCTGCGGCGATCGCCCGAAAGCCGAATTCTTCGCTAAACTGAGCTGATGCCGGGAAGTCAGGCAGCATTTTGGGTGATTCACCGTCGAGAACAGATCCCAAGGTTGTACCCCAAGCCATTTTATAGGATGTGGGAATTCCCTTGACAATTGCTTCCAAAGCTGCTGAGGGAATAGCTTCTATTACCTGCACTTCAAAAACTTCGCCTTCTTCTTTGATGAAGCAGGTGGCCACACCCACTGCTATGTAGTCGTCGGTGCAGAGTTCGGGAGCGTTGGGATAAACTATTGCAGTCGTCATAAAATTCTTTTGAGTTGGAGTTGAAAACAGGGAGCAAAAAATCAAGCGATTTTAGATTTTAGATTTTAGATTTCTTCCACGGATTTTTCTGGGGATTTTACTTAAAAAATCTCAAACGGGCTGTTCTAATATCTAAAATTTTTGGGTTAAGCTCCAAAGAGCCGATCGCGCCAGTGTGTCGATCGTACCACATCAAGGTAGATGCCGGATGATTCGGCAAGGATTCCCCGCCGCCACGACGTTTGCGGGAATATCTTTGACAACAACACTGCCTGCGCCGATCGTGCTATTGTCGCCAACAGTCACTCCTGGACAAATAATACTGCCGCCGCCAATCCAAACATTATTGCCAATATTAATTTCAGTGGCGAGCTCTAGACCAGAAAGCCTCATTTCCGGGTCTGTGGGGTGAAAAGCGGTGTAAATTTGCACGTTGGGGCCGCACAGTAAATTTTCGCCGATGTTAACTCGATTGCAGTCGAGAATGACGCAGCCAAAATTCATGTACAATCCGTTTCCCGCATAAATATTGCTGCCGTAGTCGCAGTAGAAAGGCGGCTCGATTTCAACTTTTGGCCCAACTGCACCGAACAATTCCGCGAGAATTTCTAACCGTTTGTCGGGTTCGTCTTCGCGGGTAGAATTGTAGGTTCTGGCGAGGCGGCGGGCTCGCTGGCGCTCTAAAATTAATTGCTCATCGGCAGCTATATACAATTCGCCGGCGAGCATTTTTTGTTTTTCGGTTTTTTCCATAGTTTTTTCTACGGTAAGAATTGGCCGTAAGAATCGGCCGTAAGAATCGGCGGAATAAGATAAGACGGCGGTTTCAACCGCGTCTATACAAACGAAGTCCGCCTCCGCGGACTGAAGAAAATAAGGTAATTTTAATCCAATACGCTTGAGATAAGACGGCGGTTTCAACCGCCCAGTCTTCTTCAACCCGCGGAGGCGGGTTTTGCTTGTATAGACGCGGTTTCAACCGCCCGGTCTTCTTGATGCTCCCGTTCTAATTGAGTCAGATTCCGATCGTACATCATACATTTACGAGTCGGGTTTGGACTGCAAACAAACGGCTAAATCTAGATTGGTTAATTGCTCAAAAGCTCGATCGATCGAGCCTTTTCCCCGCAAAAAACCCGTATTCGCAGCGGGGCAAATATATTGCAAAGTAGAGGGCGAAAATCGATCGATAATTGATTTGACGCTGTTAATTTGCCTGGGCCAGTGAAAAGTTTTTGCCGTTCTGTGCGGTACAGGGGCGGCTTCTCGGTTGGGGAGCAAGTGTCTGCCGGAAAACAGGACTCCGCCGTTGCCAGTATCATAATAAAGGCAAGAGGAACCCGGAGAGTGGCCGGGAGTCCAAAATACTTTTATTCGATCGCTCAAAGCAAATTCTCGCTCAAAAACCGTCACCTTCAAACCCGGCAGCAAATAAGCTTCCTGCTCTTGAATCAGGATATCGCACCCCGTGGCTTCCTGAATCTCCCGCGCCTTGGCTATAGCGCCGCGGTGGGTGAGGAACAGCAGTCGCACGCCGCCCTGTTGCCGCAAAAATGTTTGGTTAATCTCATCCCAAGCGGGACAATCCACCAGGATGTTACTTTGGTTTTCTACAATGAAATAGGCTGTCGCACCCAGGGTATCCCGGTTAGGCGGGAAAGCAAAGATATTGTCGAGTACGAGTCTGGGTTGTTTGGACACTGAACTCTGTTGTTTCAAGGAAGTATTTCAGAAAGGAATGGGATAAATATTATGTTCTTTTTACTATGGTTGTTCGTATTGGGACTGATATCGTACTACTTGTTGCAGAACGGCACCAGCCGCATCACCAAGACTCCGATCTGGCTGCTGTGGCTGGTAATGATGGCGCCGGCGCTGATTTGGACTGGTTGGGCTTTAGTTAACGGCGCGAGCAAAACAGTACCGCCGGAGTTGGTAATTATACCTTTTCTGGTTTGCCCTTTTTTGTACTGGTTTTTAGTACAGTTGGGGCGCAAGAAAATGACCGGCGAAACTGCTGAGCAGGTAGCAGACTCGGAGACTGAACCTGCACAGCCAAAACCGCCCGTGCGCCCCATTGATGCAGCGGAAGAAGCGAGTTTGCGCGATTGTTTTCCTTGGTCAATTTACTTTTTGCGGGATTTGGAATTTCGGCCGCAGGCTGTCATTTGTCGCGGACAGTTGCGGACGAACCCGGAGGCGGCTTATCAGGCGATTCGGGAGAATGTCCAGAGGCATTTTGGCGATCGCTTTTTAGTCATATTTCAAAATAGCTTGAGCGGTCAACCTTTTTTTGCCATAGTTCCCAATCCCAGCCGCCAATCAGGGGAAACTCCTGTCAAAACCGAATCTGTAACCAGGCCGTTTTTTGCATTAGCTTTGGTGCTGATTACGGTGTTTACGACTACGATTGTCGGGGCGCAAATGGCCGGAGTTACTGAAAAAGCTTTGCAGGCAAACCCCTTAATATTGCTCCAGGGTTTGCCTTACTCGCTTTCTCTAATTACATTTTTGGGGATTCACGAATCCGGCCACTATTTAGCTGCCAGATTCTACAAAATTCGCACGACTTTGCCTTATTTTATTCCGATTCCTTTTTTCTTGGGAACTTTTGGCGCTTTCATTCAAATGCGTAGTCCAATTCCCAACCGCCGAGCTTTATTTGACATTAGTATTGCCGGCCCGCTTGCGGGTTTGGTTGCGACAGTGCCGTTGTTGATTTGGGGTTTGAATCATTCGATTATTGTACCGCTGTCTGAGAAGTCGGGAATGTTAAATTTTGAGTCTTTCACGCCTAATTTTTCGCTGCTGATGACTTTGTTGAGCAAGTTAACTTTGGGCGGGGCTTTGAATGCGGAAACTGCTATTAATTTGCATCCGGTAGCGGTGGCTGGTTATTTGGGTTTGATCGTGACGGCGTTTAATTTGATGCCGGTGGGACAATTCGACGGCGGGCACATCGTGCACGCGATGTTCGGCCAGCGAGCGAGTATGGCGATCGGGCAAGTTGCTAGACTTTGTATGCTGCTGCTTGCTTTTTTGGAACAGGGTTTGCTGCTGTGGGCAATTATTTTGTTTCTGACGCCGCTAAACGACGAACCGGCGTTGAATGATGTCAGCGAATTGGATAACCGGCGGGATTTTTTGGGGTTGCTGGCGATCGGGCTTTTGTTAATTATTTTGTTGCCCGCGCCCCGGGTACTCGTTCAATGGTTAAATGTTTAGAAGGAAGTTCGGCAACGGATGAGTGTAACGGATGTAACGGATAGAAGAAAGAGGGCAGAAGGGTTGAGTTATCGGGCGAGAGAAAGAAGAGGGAAGAAGGAAGAAAAGAGAGGTTTACCAATTCTGCAAGGGTTGCTATATTAGGACTTACGCGGTGAGAAACCGGGTTTCTTCCTAGAGACTTCGCTACCAAAACAAGATTTTTCGCAGAAACCCGGTTTCTTTGGTGGAATTTTTTATAAAAAAAAGTTCGGCAAGGGGAAAACTCATCGGCTTTAGCCATGAGATGTAAGCGGCACGGGCGGTTTTAACCGCCGT
>NZ_JAUBWA010000223.1:0-5801 GCF_036702825.1 Microcoleus sp. A003_D6
CGCTCTTACATAAGTAGTTACTTTTGTCAACTTTTTTGTTAAGAAAGATGTTTATAAAGCATAGCTTATTAAGGGGGGCTAGGGGGGATCGGATTCTATGCAGCCTCATAAAAAATTGGTATCACGGCTTTATTGGTCGCAATGCGCGATCGAAGTTATCTTAGCATTGGCAGCGAACAGATTACCGCCCTTGACAATCAAAACACTACAACCCATCCCTCTCTTTCTTCTCTTCCTCTGTGTCCTCTGCGCCTCTGCGGTAAAAAAATAAATCTAGTTCACAAATGAAAAAGTTAAATTTATTCACACCACCTAATTGTAAACTTAAACTTGACTAATAAATCAAGCTTTAGTATAGTATATTAAGTAGCCCTACAAAAAGGAGGCAGCATGGACTGCACCGAATACGCAGAAGCAAAGCGAAAAGCAGCTAAGAAAATTAGCGCCGACATTCGAGAACGCTGGAACAATCGCATCGTCACGCGAGGATTGCACTTGATGGGTGAAGCGGGGGCCGTGCAGTATTTGGCTGATTACGGACGCGGCATCGGTACAGCAAAAGTTATCGGTTTTGCACTCTGCGCGGAGTCGGAAGGATACCCGGAAATGGCGATCGGATTTTGGAAAAAAGCGTTTGAATTGGAAACCGGAGAAAAGCCGATCGCCCTGAATCCTCCAAACAACTCTAGCACCAATCTTGCTCCTGCTACAAAATCAAAAGCCGCCAAAATAGAGACTGTCAACAATCCAACAGTTCCCGAATTGCCACCGCATTTGCAGCCGGGAAGGATAGTAACGATGCAGCCGGTTGACGCGCCGAGCGATCGTTCTTATTATATAGAAAATCCCGATTATTGGGGGCAGCCGAAGCGCGACGGCAATCGAGTGGTTGTCATCGCGACGCCAGAGCGAGTATACTACCAATCGCGATCGACTAACCTGCGACAGCAAGCATCAATTGAGATCGATCGCACATTAATCGACACAGCAGCTAAAATTGGCACCTTTGTTTTAGACGGCGAACTGTATTACAAAAGCTGTACGGGCAGCGAACACCGCACGGGCGCGCAAGCTGCTACAGTTAATATTGAAAGCGGTTTTCCGACAACCCAGCCCAGCGCTATTTATGCCATTTTTAAATGTTTGTTTTTCAAAGGCAATGATTTAACTACCGTGGCAGAATCCGAACGAATTGCAGCGGGAGTTGAAGTTGGCGAAATGCTGGCGAATTTATCCCCAGCCTTTGAAGTTGTACCGACATTTCGCACCGCAGCCGAAAAACTTTTACTGGCGAATCAACAGGAAGCTGAAAACAGAGAAGGAGAAGTTTGGATTTTGCACAACTGCCGCTATGTCGGCGGCAAAGATGTTAAGAAATTTCCGATGGTGAGGACTAAATACTGTCAGGAACACGATTTGTTTGTTGTGGGTTTGACGGCGACAAAAGTTGCGGGGCGGCCGTTTAGCGCCGTCAAAGTAGCGCAAGAAATTGATGGCAAATTAGTCCCAGTAGGAACCGTGGGAACGGGTTTTAGCGGGGAGGAAATGCAGGAAATTGCCCGACTCTACGAGGCTAACCCCAAAAGTGTCAAAATTAAAGTGCGATCGCAGGGTTTGACGGAAAGTGGCAAATTATGGCACGCACGATTTCTGGAGTTTTGTTAAATTTGTAGGGAAACGGCCGTGCCGTTTCCCAGCCGGGTATGCGATTATTAACCAATAGTGTCAAATAAAAATATCGGAGGAAACATCAATGTTTGTTAGCAAAAATAATTTCTACATCTCGCCAGAAGAGTACCTAGAAGGCGAGCGAGTAAGTCCCATCAAACACGAATACAGACGCGGACACGTTTATGCAATGACGGGGGCAAAAAAACCTCATATTGTTATTTCAGTAAACTTAGCAAGTTTGCTTAACAATCATCTGCGCGAGAGTTCCTGCTTAGTTCTTTCATCAGATATAAAAGCCCGACTGGAAGAGGCGAATTGTTATTACTATCCTGATGTAGCGGTGACTTGCGACGAAAGAGATACAAGTTCTACTGAAGACTTCATTTTATATCCATCTTTGATAGTTGAGGTATTGTCGCCCTCAACTGCATCTTTTGACAGGGGCGATAAATTTGTCGATTACCAAACTGCATCGAGTTTGCAAGAATACGTGTTAATCACTCAATCCGAAATAAAAATTGAATGTTTTAGACTCAATGCTGAGGGAAATTGGGTTTCTCAGACTTACCGACAAGGAGATGAGTTAGAGTTAATGAGTATAGATTTTCGCTGCCCGATCGCACAAGTTTATCAAAAAGTACCGGGCATCATATTGTGATGTAGGAAAAAAAACTTTCTTTGGTTCGCAGTGAGGAATGCAAGTCCTTCTTCTGAGGACTGAAGTCCTCACTAGGAACCGAAATGATAGCTAACCCATAGAAAAAACAATGATTAAAATTCTGCACCTTTCAGATATTCACATGGGAAGCGGCTTTTCCCACGGGCGCGTCAATCCCGAAACAGGCTTAAATACACGCTTGGAAGACTTCGCTGCGACGCTGAGCAAATGTATGGATAGAGCAATTTCTGAACCCGTAGATTTAGTCGTATTCGGCGGCGACGCTTTCCCGGATTCGACGCCTCCACCGTTTGTAAAAGAGGCTTTTGCTCGCCAATTCAGCCGCTTGGTTGACGCGCAAATTCCGACGGTTTTGCTAGTAGGAAATCACGACCAACATTCTCAGGGACAAGGCGGCGCGAGTTTGGGGATTTATCGGACTTTGGGAATACCTAAGTTTATTGTAGGCGATCGCCTGGAAACTCACCTGATTCAAACCCGCAGCGGCCCCGTACAGGTGGTAACATTGCCTTGGTTGACGCGATCGACCTTAATGACACGTGCCGAGACTGAAAGCCTTTCTATGGGCGATGTTAACCAATTATTAACCGAAAAACTGACGATCGCAATGGAAGGCGAAATCCGCCGCCTCAACCCCGAAATACCAACCGTACTTTTAGCGCATTTAATGGCAGATAAAGCGAGTTTAGGTGCAGAGCGTTTTTTAGCAGTTGGCAAAGGTTTTAACATTCCCGTTTCCATGCTAACTCGCCCTTGTTTCGATTACGTTGCTCTCGGCCACGTTCACAAACACCAAAATCTAAATTTATCCAACAATCCGCCCGTAATTTATCCCGGAAGTATCGAACGAGTTGATTTTAGCGAAGAGAAAGAAGATAAAGGTTTTGTGTTAGTTAATTTGGAACGGGGGAAAGCAGAGTGGGAATTTTGTGCTTTGCCCGTGCGAGTGTTTCAGACTATTAAAGTGAATGTTTCGGAATCGGAAAACCCGCAAGCCGAGTTAGTGAAAGCTATTGGGAAGAAGGAACTCGCAGACGCGGTTGTGAGATTGATCTACCAATTGCGATCGGAACAATTAGATTTAATCGACAACGCAGAATTGCACGCACTTCTGGGCGAA
Source organism: Microcoleus sp. A003_D6 (assembly GCF_036702825.1). NCBI lineage: Bacteria > Bacillati > Cyanobacteriota > Cyanophyceae > Oscillatoriales > Microcoleaceae > Microcoleus > Microcoleus sp. A003_D6. The sequence goes on from NZ_JAUBWA010000223.1 coordinate 3,471, forward strand.
GCGCACAGCTACACAATTCAACCGGAATTAGTCAGTCAGCTAGCAAGGCCGCGGTTGCCAGAATTGAATGCTAATAATAGTATAGAACCGTTAGACGCTTTGAAAACTTATCTGGCAAGTCGCGAAGATTTGAAAGATGTTGCGGAGAGTATGTTAGAGGCGGCGCAGGGTTTGTTGGGCGGCCCGGAGGAAGTTTTGGTGGAATTTTAGACAAGATGGTGGTTTAAATCGCCCGGTTTTCTAACTAATCTTGTGGGGTGGGCATCTTGCCCGCCCCGATTTATGGTTTCTAAGATATACTTAATCAATCTGCAATCTGCTATAATTTTTCCGTTACCCTAATAAAAGCAAATATTCGGATGGGTATGCTGTAAAATCAAAGCAGCGACTATTGCAATGTTTCATCAGAGGCAAACATGAGAATCACTAAGATTTCCGTTACTAAGCTTTTTGGGATTTTCAATCATCCGGTTTCCTTGAACATGGAAGATAGAATCACGATTATTCACGGACCAAATGGAGTTGGGAAAACAGCCTTGCTCAGGTTGATCGATGGATTTTTTAATTCCCAATACTCTGAACTATTCAGTATTCCTTTTGCCGAATTTCGAGTAGATTTTGATGATTGCAGTCACCTACAAATAACTAAATTTTTCAAACAAACCAGTGATAATGAACACCACCAAGAGTTAACGGTTCAATTGCTTAATCGTGACTTGGAAGCAAAAATATTCTCACCAAACTTATCATCACCTGATTCAAACGATCCTCTTAAGGCTCTTGAGGCGCAGCTAAAAAACTTAGAGCTAACAAGTAAAAAGCTAGAGCTAATGGTGAAACAACTCGGAATAGTGATCGGAACAGGAACAATGCCATTAGAAGATGTTCGTAAACGATCCGATCGCTTACGGGATGAAGATTTTAAAATTGTCAAACAAGAACCAAACTGGTTGTCAGAGTTAAAACACTCTTTCCATGTTAGTTTTATAGAATCTCAGCGTTTGTTATATCTTTCAGATATACCTCAAGGATGGGTAGGTTGGGAACCTCCATCAATGATTTCCTCAGTTGATACATATTCTAAGGAACTGGCAAAAAATATTCAAGCAAAACTAGCTGAATACGGTGCATTGTCTCAATCTCTTGATAGAACTTTTCCTGCCAGAGTTGTTAACAAAAAAAATGTCTATAATTTAACAGAAGAAACGCTCAGCAACAAATTAAATGAAATTGACCAAAAGCGTTCTCGTTTTATAGAAAATGGTCTTTTAGATATAGGCGACAATTCTGATTTTCAAGTACCAGAACATATAGATATGACAACCGAAAATATTCTGTCAGTTTATATTGAAGATGTAGAAAAAAAATTCAGTATCTTTAACGAACTTGCCACTAAAATAGAGCTGTTTCAAAAAATAATCACACAGCGATTTCTTTATAAAACTATTAAAATCGACAAAGAAAAGGGTTTTACATTTACCACTCTCGACGGCAAGCCTTTGTCACCTACCGATTTATCTTCTGGGGAACAGCATGAATTGGTGATGCTTTACGAGTTGTTATTCAATGTCAAACCTAATTCGCTAATTCTCATTGACGAACCAGAACTTTCGCTACACGTAGCGTGGCAAGTGCAGTTCCTCACAGATTTGCAAGCAATCATCAAACTGGCAAACTTTGACGTGCTGATAGCAACTCATGCTCCAGGTATTATAGAAGATCGCTGGGATTTGACAGTGGGATTAAAAGGGCAAATTGCATGATAGAACCTACTTCTTCTCCAGATTTGCAAAATTATAAATTTTCTCCCCACTACATTGCCACCCAAATTCGTCTGTTACGTACCGATAAACAATATAGCGGTTCTTTTTTAATTGCGGAGGGAGATACAGATGCGCGGGTGTGGAAAAACTTGGTAGACTCTACAAACTGTCGTGTGGAAAATGCCCATAATAAGGACAATGCCGTAAAAGTGCTCAATATCCTTGAAAAAGATAACTTTGCTGGTGTTTTAGCTATTGTTGATGCTGATTTTTGGATACTGGAAGGTACTGTTAACTCTAATCCTAACTTACTATTAACTGATACTCACGATCTTGAAACTATGCTGCTGAAATCGCCATCACTTGAAAAAGTTCTTTCCGAACATGGTTCCGAACAAAAAGTCAAGGATTTTGGTAAAGATATTCGCCAGACTTTACTGGAAAGTGCTAAAGTCATTGGTTATTTACGATGGGCTTCGTTAAAGTTTAATTAGGGCTTGCTGAAAAAGTAAGAAAACAGCATTTAGAAAGATGAAGGAACTCGCGAGTCCCTTGATAATATAAGCTT
>NZ_JAUBWA010000224.1:0-5633 GCF_036702825.1 Microcoleus sp. A003_D6
TTTTTACCCTACCAAAAATGTTAAGAATTAAGAAAGAATCACGGCGGTTAAAACCGCCCGTGTCGCTTACATCGAGCTGGCTCAAGCCGCTGAGTTTTCCGCTTTCCGAACATTTTTTATAATAGCCGTTGAAATCAACCTAATTGTTTAGCTCTCTCCCATCTAACTAACCCAGTGCCACCAAACTTACTACTGAGGGAAATCAATGAAGTTAAGTCCCGGAGAATTTAGATGCTAAATAAAAGCTTTTTAACAGTCGGAAGCAAACGCTTTCACTATATCTGGTTGCGCGATAATTGTTTTTGTCCTGAGTGTCGTCGTCCAAACACTTTACGGAAGGTTTATGATATCAGCGATCGCACCTCACCTCCGGAACCTTTGTCGGTAGAAGAACAGGATGGTGATTTAACAATTCTCTGGAACGAAGATCCTCCCCACCGCAGTACCTTTCAACTTTCTTGGCTGCTAAGTCATGCTTACGATCGCGAAACAGGACGTGGGAGCTTTCATCAAGAGTTTGAATCCATCGAGAAAGAAGAAATTCTTTGGGACAAAGCTTGGATCGAGAATCACTTGTCCGATTACTGTCATGAAGCTGATTCCTGTACATTTGAGACGTGGGCCAATCAACTTTTTACCCTGGGATTTACGGTACTTGAAAATATGTCGGCTGAGGACTTCGAGGTCTTTCTCTCAACCATCGGACCTATTTATCATACTGAGTTCGGAGCAATTTCGATGATGAGAGTAGACTTGAATACCAAACCAGTACCACATCCTGGCGATGTTCTTTTCCCACACAACGATTTTTCCTACAGGTGCTGTCCGCAACTGTTAACGTGCTTGCATATGGGGCAAAACGATGTGTTGGGTGGGGAATCGCTGTTAGTAGATGGCTTTCGTGTTGCCCGCGACTTTCGCCAGAACCATCCCAATTACTTTCAGATTTTAGCGGCGACCCCCATCCGCTTTGAGAAGTTCTATAAAGACTTTGGGTATCTCTACCGTCGGAAGCGGTACATCTTGGAACTAGACGAGCAAAATTGGGTGAAGAGAGTCAATTTTGGTCATGCCCATACCTGCGACTGGGATGTACCATTTGACGAAATGGAACTCTTCTACGAAGCGTTTTTTACCTTCCTTCGCTACTTAAAAAATCCGGCTTATTCACACTGTTTTCGCCTCAAGCCTCGAAACTGTCTACTATTAAATAACTCCAGAGTACTTCATGGCAGGCGAGCTTTCGACTCTAATTCAGGAATCCGAGACCTCAGAACAGCCTGGATTGACTGGGACTATTTCGTGGGAAAGCACAATTTTCATCAGTTTAAGCATTTTTATCCAGTAGCTCAGTAAGCTCCTATGCACAACGATAGTTGAAAAAGTGCTTTAACTTCAGAAATTCAGAGAAAGTCAGGTTAGAAAAAGTCAACAACTTGTTGATTAGGAAAATTTAGTTTAAAAAGATAGGGTTGGGAATGTCTGACGTTTTAAGTTCTACTCCATCAATTAAACTACAGGGAATTGTCCACCCTGACTCCTATTTCCAAATAGTGGAAAGAAACGAAATTGATTGGCAGCTTTGGATTGATGTTTTGCAGGGAAAAGTCGCTGGGGCAATCTTCCGAGGTGTTTTGAATCAGGAATTGCGTCAACAGATTTGTCACAATTTTTGGCGTAGTCTTACTTTAAAGCAGCAAGCCGATGGTCTACCTTCCTACTATGAAGCTTTCATCGGTTCTTCTGTGACTAAACCTCTAGAAGTTTACTTCGATGAAGTAGAACAAGTCCGCCAGGATGTCCAAGGGCTTTTTGCAAATACAGGTGATTTCTTCGAGTTTTTGCTCGGTGGAATTAGAAAGCGTCTAGCCGATCGAGGGTGTTTGCTTCGAGTTGCCCAACACGACGACGGACGTAAGGCAGGAGAATGTAAGATAAAATCCTGGGGAAGAAATTCAGGGACTTTCGTGCTGGAGCCACATGATGATGAGGGACCGTTTAGATCTCCTCACCTCCAGGGTTTTGAGATCGGGCAATTAGTAGGCAGAACTGTGGGCGTGAATATTTGCCTGGAAAATGGGGAGGGTGGGGATCTTCACTACTGGAATATTTCACCGAATGACCAAACCCGCGAAGCACTCGGCTTTAAATACGACAATATTGGATATCCTCTGGAAGCTCTAGCAGATTTTGACAAACTTGTCCTGTCTATTCGCGGTGGTGATATTTATCTATTTGATTCAACAAAAATTCATGCTGTCGGACAACTGACTAATGAGAAAGCTCAACGTTTAACTCTTTTATGGTTTATGGGATTTCGCGATCCGACAACCGTCATATATTGGGCTTAAACTTGCGTAGGTGAGAGGCAACTACGTCAGCTTTTCAATGGCAAAAATGTAATAAAGAAGGTAAATATAGAAATGTCTGATACTTTAAGTCCCACTCCATCAATTCAACTCCAGGGAATTGTCCACCCTGATTCCTATTTCCAAATCGTGGAAAGAAATGAAATTGATTGGCAGCTTTGGATTGAGGTTTTGCAGGGAAAAGTCGCAGGCGCAATGTTCCGAGGTGCTTTGAAGCAGGAATTTCGTCAACAAATTTGTCACAATTTCTGGCACAACCCTTCTTTACAGCAAAAATCCGATGGCAGTTTGTCCCTTGACTATCACTATAGTGCGATGTTGGGTCCTAATATAGGAATGACTGTCAGAGAACCACTGGAAGTTTACTTCGATCGGGTGGAGAAAACCAGCAAAGATGTTCAGGCACTTTTTGCCAATACAGGGGATTTTTTCCGGTTTTTGCTCGGTGGAATTAAAAAACATCTCAGCAATCAAGGGTTACACCTTCGACTTGCTGAATATAACGGACGTAAGGCGGCAGAATATAAGATGCGTTCCTGGGGAAATATAACAGAAGGTTTTGCTCTTGTTCCCCATGAAGATAATAGGCTATTGAGAAGTCCTCATATCAAGGACTTTGAAGTTGCTCAGTTGGTGAACGGTAGAGCCATAATAGGAGTTATTTGTCTGGAAAATAGTGCAGGTGGTGGTGACCTTCACTACTGGAATATTTCACCGAATGACCAAACCCGCGAAGTTCTCCGCTTTAAATACGACGGTGTTGGCTATACGCCGGAATCCCTGGCAGATTTTGACGAAATTGTCTTGCCCATTCGTAGTGGTGATATTTATCTATTTGATTCAACAAAAGTTCATGCTGTCGGACCTCTACCTAAAGAGGGAGGACAACGTTCAACTATTTCCTGGTTTATGGGATTTCTCGATCCGACAACTGCCATTTATTGGGCTTAAACTTGCGTATCTCAGAGCAGCAAGATAATTATTATTGAATTTAGAGGACAAAGCTCATGGTGCCCGCATACACAGGTATTAGCCGCCCAAACCCGAAACCGATCGATCTACTCTTTATCAACCTCAGCAACTGGCCCGGACGCCCAGTTTATCCTTACGCTTTTGTTCAGGTGTCGGCGCTTGCCCGTCGGGCGGGGTTATCGGTCGTCCGTTGGGACGGGCTGGGTTTGAACAGACAACAGCAGCTTGAGTGCATCGCGAAACTGGTCACCGACCACCAGCCCCGCGCCGTCGCTTTTACCATTCGGCAAGCCGACTCCACCATCTCGGATGACTACATAAGCTCCGATCCCAAAGGCAGCCCCAAGAACCCCTGGTTCCCGGTCGAAGACACCCACGCTGCCATTCGGCGGATTCGCGAGATGTCCGATGCCAAGATATTCGTAGGTGGATTTACCTTCACTGCCAACCCGGTGTCTGCTGCGGAGTATTTACAACCTGACTTTGGCATTATTGGCGAACCTGACGAATTTTTTCCGCACTTTCATGAAGTCCTCAATGGTCGTACCGAGGGCATATCCAACTTGCTCTATCGTGCCGACGGTCAATGGCGACAGAACCAGCGCGTATTCTGGGGCCCTTTTGACGATATTGAATATACCGAAGACATTATCGACGAAATCTTCCGTTTTCACGGCGAACGCGAACTCCGCAACACTCACCTGGCAGATGTTCCTGGACTGGGAACAGGCGATGATTCAGGGCGTTCTATTGCTATCGAAATCTCGCGCGGTTGCCCTTGCGCCTGTGCTTTTTGTTGCGAACCGAAGGTGAAAGGGCAAACTGTCCGGCTGCGAAATCTGGATGCGATCGAAGCAGAAATTCATAACCTGCTCAAGTACGGACTCCGCTATTATTGGTTTGTCTGTTCGGAGCTTAATTTCGCCAAGGAACACGTCTTGGCGTTGGCTGAACGGGTGATTCGCATCAACCAATCATTGCCGCGCCCCATCTTCTGGCGGTCTTATTTTTTACCCACACAATTCAATAAGGACGAACTGAGGCTGCTGCTGCGATCGGGGCTGTTACTCGAGCAAAACGGACCTTTTTCAGACTTGAGCGACCAAACCCTGAAGCAAATGCACGAACCCTATCGAGCCAGACACGCTCTTGAGCACATCAAAGATTTGATGGAACTCAATGAAGAGCCGGAGTTTAAGTACAGACGGATGCCCCGTTGGATTCTGTGGTCATGGCTGGGAAATCCCTACGCTACACTTGATTCTGTTCGCACGACGTTGGAGATATTCAGCAAGGAGAAACTCGATCTAAAGTACGATATCGCAGAAGGTTATCCTGCACTACGGGTCTATGAATGTCTTGACGGTGTTCCCGAGGAGGCAAAACGAGAAGCTATTATCGTAACCCAAGACGATAACACCCCCAAAACGCTCATTCATCCAGCTTTCTACTATAATCGCCAATTGGTAGAACATTTTGGAGGTATCGCAGAGGTACACGAGTTCCTGAATTATGCACAGGAGACGTTGCTCTCGCGGTACTACAGAGTGACGCGCAACTGGCGCTTCTTCGCCCGAAGCTTAGGTCTGTCAATGCTTCAGGAGGTCTTAGCACCAGTTAAGGATGCTGATTTAGAGGCAATCCAACTGCCCCCCTGGGTAGAACATCCCGACTTGGAAGCGCTAACCTCTACCCATTTGCGGGAACAAGCAAGTGTTTTATTTCTACAGAAAAACTCGGCACTAGAGCAGCTAATCAATACTAAGCAACTAACAAAAGAATCTCGCGATAAACAAGATGCAGGAAACGCAATCCTTGGGTTTATCCTACACGCGGCTTTCTGGGCCAGTCTCCACGAAATGGCAGTGGTCTTTGAGAAGCTTAAATTGCCTATCGACTCGGAGGGATATCCGCCAGCATCCCCATACCTCACCCTTTCTACATTGATGGGGTTCCACGCTAATGAAGCTTCGGTTCTTGAGGCTGTGAAGAAGGACTTCACACCCAAACAGCTTGCATTGTTTCGCTATTATCTCTATGCTATCAATGTTCGACTCGAACCAAAATACGCTTTTCTGGCACCGAAAGAAAGGGATGAGCAATAGGGGATACGTGGATTGATGTCGCTGACGGTGGTAGTCCGCTCCCATTTGTGGGACAGTCCTCACCATACATAGGATTTTCAAATACTTTCTACTTGACACTCCCCGCGCGATCGCGACGGGGATTCTTAAGACATTTCGGTCTTAATATCCCTATTACTAGGGTTTCCGGGCGCAATCCTTTTGCCAA
>NZ_JAUBWA010000225.1:0-5509 GCF_036702825.1 Microcoleus sp. A003_D6
GCAAGATGCCCATTCCACAAGAAAAAAAATTTTGTGGGATGGGCATCTTGCCCGTCCTAGTTATTTTTGCAAGAGGTTTAATCATTCCGATACAACCGGAATTGATATCATTCCAGCATATTTAGTAAGACGTTTCGCGATCGAGAACTTTCACAACTTTGTTATACATCTCCTCAGCTTCTTGCTGCGAATTGCCGATACTCGTCAATCCCACTTTGCCAAACTCCGACAAACAACCCATTAAATGAAACACACTGCCCGTCTCTTTACCGCTGTCAAAGTGCAGTTGATTGTCAGCAATAATATCCATCAAATCGTTCGGTAACAATCCCCGATAGCGTTCTTTTTTCAAATTGTCCGAAGCAACATAATATTTCGGACGGCCCTGCTGACTGTAAAACAATCCCGTAGTACGATCGTACCGACCGTTTGTTAACAGCTTTAAAGCCATAAACGGATGAGTTGTGCCTCCTTTCCGTAAGTTAATTTCTATTGCTTGAAGATCCCATTTCCCATCGGATTGCTTGACCGCAAGAAAATCAACTCCAAATCTCTCTAAAGCGCCTTTTTTAGCTAAATTTTGGCCGACTTTCCATCCCAATTCCTGCAACGATATTCGATAAGATTCGTCCGCCGGAAATCGGCAACCCAAGAAAATTTGACCGTCTGGGCCTCCTAAAATTTGGTCGTGAGTTGAGAGAATTTCTACTTCACCGCTGGGAACAATTCTGCCTTGAACGCTGGGCGAGAACTTTTCTTCTCCTTCGATAAATGCTTCAGCAATTGCCCCTAATTCTGGAATGCGGCTGCTGAAATTTTCCCAGGTTTCGCCTGTGGATTGAAAGCGCAAATTATGGAAGCGATCGCCAATTGCTTTGACTCTTTCTTGAGGCGCTTTATCTGCGATCGGCTTCAAGTCTAAAATTGCATTTCCTTCCCCCGAAAAACCTTCATTTAACTTAATTACTATCCGCTGCAAATGCGGCTGCCTTTCCCACAAAAGAGCTGTAGCTTCCGCTAAATCTTCCGCATTCCAAACCAACTCCGAACCGTCAGGATAAGGCACGCCACATTCTTTGAAAATTTGCCTGCTGCCACTTTTGGTTCCCCAATACAACAGATCGGGATCGCTCGCCCACAAAGGAATCCCCAATTTAACAGATAACTCCCGTTCTAAGGGCGTCGAGTTATAACAAACCATATAAGATTTTGTCGGCCGCACTGCTTGACGAATGCGCTCCATCAAGCGGGGACGATCTAAAATTTTCTGGGTGAGGGATTTGGCAGAAGCATCGTAAGCACAGAACAGCAAAAGCCGATCGCGCGCGTGCGAAAATGGAATTCCCGGCAGCAATTGCAGGTAATAATCCACAATCATCGGGTGCAACGGTTCCGAAGTAATGTAAATTAAGCGCGTGCGGGGATTTCGCAGGCGAATTAATGAAAATAAATGCCGCTCTTCGTAGTGGTAAGCACCCTCAACTTTCTGCATTTCTTGCTGATCTAAGCTGAGAGAAGGAATGATAATAATGTCACAATCTCCGCTGTCGAATTCTTCGATAGCTTGCCAACGTTCGCGTAATTCTGTCTGAAGATTGCGAAATTGCTGTGCGGATTCGGAAGATGAATTATTTAACTCTTGCATTGCGTTTTATCCTAAGTATTCAAATAATTATTGCTGATGATGTCGGGTGTGTCAGCCCAAATACTTGAGACAACTGACACAGTTTTTTTGTCTGACTACAATTCTAAATCTTATACCAATTATTAAAACGAACAGTAGGGACTTAGGCCTTGCCGTGTCCCGAATCCCGGCGCCGGAGACGGCAATGCCCATAGGTGTCAACTTAAGCTTGAAAGCCTTGATAAATCTCGTTTTTACCTGAGTCCAGATCCCCCTAAATCCCCCTTCTTAAGGGGGACTTAAAGAGGCTTCCTGTCCCCCCCTTCTTAAGGGGGGCTAGGGGGGATCTGGCCTTAATAGTCAAACAGCAGCCTATAACTAGGTTTGACGTTAAGTTGACACGCCTTGGGCTCTTGGAGTGTCCCTACAGCTACTTTTCAGAATTGCTCTAAGAAGCTCGCCGCACTCGAAAAAGTTTGGCATATTCCAATATAGGCTCTAAGCGGCGTTGATTTTGCTTGAGTGCCGATCGCAATTTTTCCGAAGGGCGGAACACCAGGGGAGCCGAATATTTGTTCAGAATCTCGATTTCTGGCGACTGGCTCATCAGGATCAGTCGTACATCTTTGTCAAGCAAATAACTCAGAGAAAGCAAATCTCCCATGTTCGTAAAATCGTTGCCGCGATCGCTAATTACAATTGTATCTTTAAGCGATCGGTTAGCTATCGCCTCTTTGTTAATAATTTTCGCCACTTCAGCATTAAAATAGCTCAAGTCTTTGCTCCACCAAGTATCAGAAAAAGCGCTCACCGTACAGGAGGCTATACTTGCTGTAAACACCAAGGCTAAAATGACTTGCCAAAACCGCTGCTGAGTTTTCACGTTACTGGCGAGCAAGCAAGCAACTGCTAGCTGCACTCCCGGAAAGCACGAAATCAGATAGCGGCTGACAGCGGAACGTTTGCCACCCAAAATTATATCCGGTAAAGCCAGTATCAAAAAAGGTACAAAAATTGATGTTAAAATAAACAGCCAAGTGGAACTGCTAGCCCTGCGGCAGATTTTGTAAATGGCAGCCGCAATTAACAGCACAAATGGTAATCTCAGCAGATAAGTCCAGATATTATCAAACCCGAAGTCGAAGTCAAAAAATAAGGCTGTAAAGCTCAGCGTCCACAATTTGACAAGATACAGTAAACCCGGAGATACTCGCGTCCAATCTGTCGTAGCTGATGCGCGTTCCAGGTTGGTTGCCAGCACGTAAATCCACGGCAAATACAATATTAAAGCTGCTGTTACTGCTAAAAAAAATAGCGAATTCGTGACGTGACCTTCCACCTCTCTTTTTTTGACAAACAGCCAGTAAGAAATTACAAAAACTCCGTGTCCTGCGAGTGTTAAACTGAAGAAAGGGTGAGTGTAGAAACCAAGGGCGCTCACCAGCGAATAAGATACCCAATTTTGCCAATCCCGCAACCGCACAGCTCTCAGCAGCAGCCAACTGCTGCCAATAACTATGACTGTTAGCAAACTGTACTGCCTTGCTGTCTGAGCAAACAAGATATCAAAGGGAGATAAAGCCAAAAGTGCTGTTGCTAAGGTAGCAGTTAAATTTGAAGCGAAAAGTTCTTTAGTTAAAGCGTACATCAAAGGCAGAGATAGCAAACTCAATAGTGCTGGCAAAGTGCGGGATGCTGTTAGAGAACTGCCAAATTGCTGCATCCACAAACGAGCCATGAGAAAGTATAAAGGCGGATGCTGCGGGTCTTCTAGCGCTAAAGAACGAATTGTGTCTGCTTCTGTACTTCCGGGTTTAATCTGCTGATATTTTTGCAATTCGGGTGCGGGAATAATTCGGTTTTGAAATAATTGGTCGTCGATTTCTTGGCGGGTGAAACCAGCAGCGCGGATTGAGGTGTAAGCTTCGTCATGCCAGTAAAGTTTGCGATCGAGCTCAAAAAAGCGAAATCCGATACCTAATAAGATGCCGATCGCCAATAAGCTGATGGGCCAGCGGGAATTTTTGGTATTAGATGTGTCTTGATGTGTTGTAGATGCCATGCTTGTCCTAATTGTGGCGATTACTTGTTACCAGGCTCTTCCTGGTAACACAGATCCGGAGGCAGAGCCTCCAATTTTAATGTAAGCTTTTCGAGGCAGAGCCTCTGGACATCGGTTCCCAGACAGAGCCTGGGAACCAGTTAAATACCTTCTACATCATGGGCCTTCTGAAGCCTGGAGCAGGCTGAACCACCCCAAAATCAAGAATCTTCAACCAAATCCTCCCAGAACCTCCAGACCCCAAAAATAACTGCTAACATACGTGTTGTACAGTTAATCAACACGCTCCGCAAGGGGTCTACCCGCGTACCGAAAATGGCAAAAAAAGAAACGTCTATAAAAACTGCACCTGAAAACTCAGAAAAGCAAAAAGCCCTGACTTCCGTACTGTCCCAAATCGAGCGCAGCTTTGGCAAAGGGGCGATCGTCCGATTGGGAGACTCCACTCGCATGAGGGTAGAAACCATTCCCACCGGAGCCTTGACACTGGACATTGCTTTGGGCGGCGGTTTGCCAAAAGGCCGAGTTATTGAAATTTACGGCCCGGAAAGTTCCGGTAAAACAACACTAGCCCTCCACGCGATCGCCGAAGTCCAAAAATCCGGCGGAATCGCAGCCTTCGTCGATGCCGAACACGCCCTCGATCCCACCTACGCCTCAGCTTTAGGCGTCGATATTGAAAATCTTTTAGTTTCCCAGCCGGATACCGGCGAAATGGCCCTGGAAATTGTCGATCAACTCGTGCGTTCCGTCGCCGTCGATATCGTAGTAATTGACTCCGTAGCCGCCCTCGTCCCCCGCGCCGAAATCGAAGGCGACATGGGCGACTCCCACATGGGTTTGCAAGCCCGCTTGATGAGCCAAGCTTTGCGAAAAATCACCGGCAACATCGGCAAATCCGGCTGTACCGTCATTTTCCTCAACCAATTGCGGCAGAAAATCGGCATAACTTACGGCAACCCCGAAACCACCACCGGCGGCAACGCTCTCAAATTCTACGCCAGCGTGCGGCTCGACATTCGCCGCATTCAAAGCTTGAAAAAAGGTACCGAAGAATACGGCAACCGCACGAAAGTTAAAGTTGCTAAAAATAAAGTTGCTCCGCCTTTCCGCATTGCCGAATTTGACATTGTATTTGGCAAAGGCATTTCTACTTTAGGCTGTCTGACTGACTTGGCCGACGAAATGGGAGTAATTCTGAAAAAAGGTTCTTGGTATAGCTACAACGGAGAGAACATAGCTCAAGGACGAGACAAAGTGATCCAGCACATGGAGAAAAACATCGATTTCAAAAATGAGATTGAGGAGCTAGTTAAAAAGAAACTTGAGACAGGTGCTCTGGTTTCTGCTAATTCTGTCGCTCCTATTGAGGTAGATGAGGTAGATGATGTAGATGATGTAGATGATGTAGATGATGTAGATGATGTAGATGGTTTGGACGAAGAAATCTAAGTTTTTTAGTCCTCAATTATTACTCGTTTACTGGTTACTTTCGTTAAGAACGAAAGTAACGCTCAACAGCGACAAGCGAGCCTCGAATTTAATTTTCGCGATCGAGGCTCGCTTGTCGCTTACATGGGTTAAGAGGCACAGCCCGTAAAGCAGTAAAGCAGTAAAGCAGTAAACCAGTAACACAGCCTGGAAACCAGTAAAACCAGTAAATTATGCTTCGGCGCGATCGAATTTACTGGTTTACCTTAATGTCGGCAGAAGGCTCCCGCTAAACCATCGGGGGATTTATCGAGTTCCGCGAGTACCCCCGATGGTTTAGCGGTGAGATGAATGCCGACCAGCTAACAATTGAGCGATAGCGAATCATTATA
>NZ_JAUBWA010000226.1:0-5489 GCF_036702825.1 Microcoleus sp. A003_D6
GGGTTCGAGCTGTCAGACGTGCTGATGGCTACTACGCTCAGTTCTTAGTGGACTGGGATCGAAAAGAGGAGCATGAGCTTCAAGGGAAAATGACGGGAATCGACTTAGGGCTTAAAGAGTTCTACACCGATTCTGATGGAAATACTGTAGATAACACTCGATATCTGAGAAAGTCCGAACGTCGCATTAAGATGCTGCAACGCCGGGTTTCTAAGAAGCATATCAGGGGCAAAAAGCAGTCTAATAGATACCATAAAGCTCGCAGGGCTTTAGCCAAACAACATCTCAAGGTAAGTAGACAGCGTGAAGACAAGGCTCGTAAAGATGCTCTGGCGCTAGTTAGATCTAACGACCTAATTGTCTGCGAAGACTTGAAGATACGAAACATGGTGAAAAATCACCACTTAGCTAAGTCTATTAGCGACGCATCTTGGTATCAATTCATTCAATGGCTTCAATATTTTGCCAAGGTTCACGGTGTCATTGTTATCGCTGTTCCACCTCGCAACACGACTGTTGATTGTTCGTGCTGTGGAGCGAAAGTGAAGAAAACTCTTAGCACCAGGACGCATAGATGTAACCAGTGTGGCACGGTTTTAGATCGCGACCACAATGCCGCAAAGAACATTTTGGTAAAAGGATTCAAGTTGTTAGCCGAATATCTAAACAGTACCGTAGGGCATACGGAATCTGGAGCCAAAAGCTCTTTCATCGCAGGGAGAAACTAACCTCTGGCTCAAGAACGGAGACGCTTTTGCTCTAAGTTGGCTCGATGAACTGCGAACCAAGAATTCTTGGGAATCCCCCACTATATTCGGTACTCCGAATTAGTGGTGGGAGGATGTCAATCGTTACTTTAGCTGCGAAAGTAACGCTCAACAGCGACAAGCGAGCCTCGAATTTAATTTTTGCTCGGCTTCGGCTCTTCCTCTAGGTATCGGTTCCCATATCCAGCCATAGAACCAGTAAATTTACCGAACATGATATGAGATTGGGATTGCCGAATATATTGCGGATTGCTATACTTGTACAGTAAGTTGTACAAATGTCAAGTACATGAATATTGTTTCTTTTAGCGAAGCTAGAAATAACCTCAAGGCTGTTTTAGACAGAGTAGTGGAAGATACGGACTATACCATCATCACTAGACGGGATGCGGAGGATGCCGTGGTGATGTCGCTAGAGTTCTTTAATAGTTTGCTGGAAACAGTTCATTTACTCAAATCTCCCGCCAATGCTGCCCATTTGGAGCGTTCTATTGCTCAGTTTAAGCAGGGGAAAGTGGTGGAGCAAAATTTGTTGGATGACTAGAAAGTTAGCATGGACGGATGAGGCTTGGGGCGATTATTTATACTGGCAAGGGCAAGACAAGAAAACGTTAAAACGAATTAACAAGCTAATTGAGGCAACAATCCGATTGCCGTTTGAGGGGATCGGAAAGCCAGAACCACTGAGGGAGAATCTGGCTGGTTTTTGGTCGCGGCGAATTGATGATACGAATCGATTAGTTTATGCTGTGGATGACGATTATCTAACGATTATCTCTTGTCGGTACCGCTAAGCTGTTGTGCATTTAATTTGTATGTTGAGGGCGGGCAGGATGCCCACCCCACAAGAGGAAAAATTTATTTGACTATGCAATTTAAATGCGGATTAGCTTATTCTGATTGACATCCTCCTTGGCCTACTTAGAATCGCGAATTAAATAACTTACAATTTTAATTGTTATTGTGGGACGGGCGTCTCGCCCATCCTTTTTGGACGGGCGAGACGCCCATCCCACAAACTTGTGGAAGTTATTTAATTCTCATTCCTTAGCTATGGTGCGGCGTTTTTGTTTAACAGGAAAGTGCGAAGTGGCGCGGTTTCTAGACGAACAAGGCTTTGAGCCGATCGCATCGGGAGACTGGATTGGTGCGAAACCACGACGTTTAACCGGTTCTGACCAAGAATTTCTTGATGGTACCCGCCACGTGATTTATCCGTGGAATCAATCCAAAATCTAAAATCTAAAATCCTCAAGCCCCCGCATTTATCCGTGGGGTCGCCTCCAAAATCTAAAATCTAAAATCTAAAATCGAATGACCGGTCTTTCACCTTCTGCTGAAGATGAATTTGTACTTCAAGCGTTTACTCGCGCTCAAGTATTTCGCCCTTCCTGCACGATTTTAGTGTTAGTCGGACTGCTAAGTGGCAGTTGCGGACTCGGACAAATTATCAAAGGCTTAAAATACGGAAAAATAGCCGATCGACTAATTGACTGGAATCCTGAATCTGATTGGGAAACTCCTTTATCTGAAGTTCGATAAAAACTCGGAATTCTACCCTTAATTGATTAGATTTTAACTCGTTACCTCCTTGCAAAACTATGCAAAGCACAAATTACCAACCGGAATTTAGCCTGAGCCCGCGGGAAAGGGCGATCGCCCAATTAGTAGCCCAAGGCCTGCCAAACAAATGTATTGCCAAAAATCTAAATATCAGTCACTGGACGGTTGCTACTTACTTGAGGCGGATTTTTACCAAACTCGGTGTTTGTTCCAGAACTGCGATGATTGCACTGCCGATCCAAGAAAATTTACTCTGGGATTAATAAATAAGTAGGGTGCGTCAGATATTCTGAACGGGCAAGATGCCCGTTCCACAAGAACATTGAATCGTGGAACGGGCATCTTGCCCGTCAGATATTCTGAACGGGCAAGATGCCCGTTCCACAAGAACATTGAATCTTTGTGGAACGGGCATCTTGCCCGTTCTTATTTGCAAGTTTTAATTTTTTTTAGACCAAAGCCAAAGAAGGAGAAGAATTTCTCAGAAAACTCAGCAATTCTCGATTCACCGTTTGCGGCGCTTCCTGCTGAATCCAGTGACCGCAGTTAGGAACTAATTTTAACTTAAACGGAGCCGAAATTAATCTGTCTAAACCTTCTACAAGTTTGTGGCTCAAAAACGCATCTTCTTCTCCCCAAAGCACCAAAGTAGGTACATTCACAGGTTCTAATTTCTGCCCCAAATTCCAAAGCCTCTGCGGGTGAAACATCTGCCGGTAATAATTGATCGCGGCGGCTAACACTCCCGGCTTTTCTAAAGCAGTCTGATAAATCTTAGTTTCCTCAGCGCTAAAAGCTCCTTTGCGAATCGCTTGTCCTTGGAAGACATTGTGCACAAAATCTTTCAAATTTTGCTGGATAAACCATTCGGGAATACCGGGAACCTGAAAAGCAAAAACGTACCAACTGCGGCGGATTTGATCTAAATTACTCGCCATTTCCTGCACGAATCGCTGCGGGTGCGGAGCGTTTAAAATTGCCAAGCGGTTGAGTTGTTCGGGGAATTTTTGAGCTAAATGCCACGCGATCGCGCCTCCCCAATCATGACCGACAATGTGAGCTTTTGTATAGCCCAAGCTCGCAATCAAACCCCGAATATCGGCGCTCAGCGTATCTAAATCGTAGCCGCTTGCCGGCTTGTCGGAATCGTTGTAGCCCCGCAAATCCGGCACCACAACCTTGAAATGACGCGCTAAAGCAGGGATTTGATGGCGCCAAGAATACCAAAACTCTGGAAACCCGTGCAGGAGAAGAACGAGCTCGCCTTCTCCTTGAGAAACGCAGTGCAAGCGGATGTTGTTGGTTTCGACAAAGATGTGTTGCTGTTCGGAATCTAAAGACTTCATAGTTGGAAAGTTAGACTTATTTTCGGGAAGTACAGAACCCGCCGACTGGTAGCAGGCCCAAACGGCCCAATGGTTTTAATGTTTCTGCTTTTATTGTAGCTGCTTTTCGATCCCCGCCGCTGCAATCTAATTAAACTTAAAACTTGTAGGGTTGTGGGATGTCCTGTTTTTTAGGTGTAACTACTGAGTTCAAGTTTCTCACCTTAAATCTGTTGTTTTAACAGCGGCGCAGGCGGTTCAATAATAGCACAATTTCGTCAGTTGCCGATCGCATTTTTGCAGCCGATAGGTCAGATTGATTGACGATAATGCTAAACACCAGCGGCTCGTAATTCGGAACTTCGATATATCCCGACAGCGCCGAAACTCCGCTCAAAGTTCCAGTTTTAGCTTGCAAAATTACGCGGTTTGGTGTATTATTTAAGCGATTTTTCAAAGTACCGCTCTCGCCAGCGATCGGCAGTGACTGGCGGTAAATAGATGCAGCAGGTGAATTCGCCATCAATCTCAAAGTTTGCACCAAGGCTTCTGGACTAATTAAATTGTGGCGGGAAAGTCCCGAACCGTCGGCTAATATGTAGCTGTTTGGATTTACTCCTAATTGAGTTAAAACTGTTTTTAACTCTTTCAAACCGATTTCACCTGTATCTTCTTGTGGCACAGGCATCTTGCCTGTGAGTGTTTGCGGCAGAGGCATCTTGTCTGTAACTTTTCCCAGCAATCTCAATAAAACTTCTGCATAAAGATTGTTGCTTTCTCGATTAGTTTCTTTTACCAATTCCGCCATCACAGGCGATTCAACGGTAGCTAATTCTCGATCTAAATTGCGAAAAGCAGATGCAACTAAAGTTTGTTTAACAGGAATTCCCTCAGCCGCCAGAAAGTGCTGAAAATGCTGCAAAAAATTATTAGCGGGGTTGACAACTGCGACATAAGCTGGTTCGGATTCTGCACCAACTTTCAACTGTCCGCTAACTCGAATTGCAGGTCGATCGAACTCCCTGCCAACTTCAATAAACTCGGATTCATTTGGGGCGACAGTTACTGAATTGTTCAGAATTTGCCACTGATTTGCCAGCTTTGGTTCGGCGAAAGTAACTTTCAGAGGTTGCCCGATCGCCTGCGGGGACAAGAGAAGCTCGATCGCATTTTGATTGAAAATTAAACTGTTAATCGGCGCTCCGTAGCCCGCTTGCGCGTCTTCCCATTCCCAATTGGGATTGACTCCACTGCCTTGAAAATAGCTGTCATCGCCAATCAACTCATTTACTTGACTGATTCCCCGCTGCTTCAACTGCTGCGCCAAGGATTTCAACTGAGCCTCAGCAATGCTCGGATCGCCCCTACCGGCAACGTACAAACTTCCATTTTCGCCGCTGTAAACCGATGTCTTAATCCGAAAATCTGCACCGAGTTTCTGCAAAGCAGCGGCTGTGGTTAGCAGCTTGACATTTGATGCTGGAATAAAATATTTTTGGGCGTCGCGGCTGTAGAGAGTAGCAGTAGAAGAGAGAGGTTGAATCAAAATTCCCCAGCGCGATCGGCTAAATTCGGGACGGTTGGCGATCGCATCTACTTGCGCCCCCAATTCCCCAGGACAAATATCCCCAGCAACCGCCGCAGTTTGAGCGACTACCGCCGGAGTGCGCCCCAAGACTAGCATTAACAAACTAACTGCAATTCCTGTGATTTTCAAGTTGTACATATATGCCATCCTCTAGTTTAATAACCTATTTAGGGCTTGCTGAATAAGTAAGAAAACAGCATTCAGAAGGATGAATTAACTCCTGAGCAAGTAGAAGGGATAAGTTTT
>NZ_JAUBWA010000227.1:0-5428 GCF_036702825.1 Microcoleus sp. A003_D6
TCGATTATCGACTCTCAAGGTCGCGTCATCAATACTTGGGCTGATGTTATCAACCGCGCTAACTTGGGTATGGAAGTCATGCACGAGCGCAACGCTCACAACTTCCCGCTCGATTTGGCTGCTGGTGAAACAACTCCAGTTGCTTTGGTTGCTCCTTCTATCAACGGCTAAGTTTTAGCTTTTGACTAACAAACAGCGCTCCTAGAAATAGGGGCGCTTTTTGTTTGGGGAAATATATTTATCGGCGAATAGTCAACAGTTGAGTACATATTCCAACT
The DNA here is from genome assembly GCF_036702825.1 of Microcoleus sp. A003_D6. Classification (NCBI taxonomy): domain Bacteria; kingdom Bacillati; phylum Cyanobacteriota; class Cyanophyceae; order Oscillatoriales; family Microcoleaceae; genus Microcoleus; species Microcoleus sp. A003_D6. The sequence continues at coordinate 279 of NZ_JAUBWA010000227.1, forward strand.
CTTTGAAGTCCTATATTATTGGCTGAATATCTTTTTCCAAAACCCTTCCGGGATCAATATTTTAGCCTCATACCCCGACATTCACCAGATCGCTCTGGAGTTCCGGTTAATCGCTAACTTCCCCCAGAACTGACGCAGCTTTTGGTTGCATTTCTTGACATCGTACTCTATTTTGCGCCTATCTTGGCTGTTCCCCCCTTGCTATCGCTAATTAATCAAAAAGCTTCTTAAATCCTTTGTGACTTTGGATATTTCTTTTGAGACATCAGAAATCTGAAGTAGCAATTGTTGGGACTCTTCTGAAGAGTTAGGCAATTTTTGAGAGAGTTGGCGATTGTATTTTTTTATTTTATAGTTGAGACGTTTCAGAAGCTGAATATAAGGTTTTGTTTTAAAATGTATTGCTACCAATTTTATTAAATTAACTTCTTTCGTTTCAGCAATAAGATTCACTATAGATTATACCCTGTCGATCTTTAATGATAATAAGCGAGACTCTAGTTTATCTTGAATTTTTGTTTTATTTATGTTCAATCTCCGAAGGTTATCTAACGACTCAAACAAAAGAGAGGCTACTAAAATTCCATCTCTTTTTCTTGAATTGGATTTTTCTTTTTCCCTGGCAATCACTACGCCTAGAACAAAAGTAAATATTGATAAAACTTGTTTAAACGCTCCAGTTAGTTCATACTCAGGAAGAGCAAGCCGAGTCAATATAAACGGAGATATTAACACTATTAGTGAAGGTAATATTATCGGTTTTTTATTAAAAAAATTGATAAATTTTGATAGATAATTATCATATTGTTTGCTAAACCCAATTGATAATCCTGTATGAATCAACCATAAAACAGCTATGCTTGTACCCAAAATAGCAGGGGAATAATTAGGAGTTGTTTCAGGCATACTTTTTCCTTTTCATTTGCTGAATCTACGCTTGAACCGGGGGTCAATGCGGTCTTTTTTTCGTCTATTGCAATCGAAGCAAAGCGCTTGCAAATTGCTGATGTCGTTTGAACCCCCAAGAGCTAAGGGAATGATGTGATCGATCGTAAGATTAGTCTCTTGGTCAGTCTTACCGCAGCTTTTGCAGCAATTCCCATCGCGTTCAAAAACAAGTTTCCTCACCTTTGGTGGAATTAAAATTCGTGGAGTTTTTCTCGTCAAAGACATTTTTGGTAGAGATTATAAAATCAGGCACTTCCAGGCTCGTTATGTGGGGGCATATTTCCAATACACCCCTGCACAAATGCTTATGGCTTAGGCAGTTTGTTCCGGGCTGTAGGAACACGACCCTCTGCATTAGCCATCACCAGCTCCATATCCTCTAGGATCTCCCCCTTGGAATTTTCCAAAACCTTAGTAGACAACGAAATCCGACGCTTACCATCATCGAGTGTAACAATCATTGCCTTGATTAGCTGATCTTCCTCAAATAGAGCCGGGAGAGATTCAACAAAGCCACCGCTAACATTACTTATGTGGAGCAACCCAACTGTACCATCCAAATCGACGACTACGACATCTGGCGTGACTTTAATAACTTTGCCCCCCACAAGTTGTCCCCTCTCTAATTTTTTAGAACTTTCGGATTGAGCAGCCTGGTAATTAGGTCGCGCTAGCTGATTGGCACTCGCTCCAGGTTCGGGGCTGTCATCTGACTCTACAGGATTTGTCTCACTATAATTTTGCGTCGCACTTGAATCTTTTTCTGAGTCGAAACTGGAAGTAGATTCTGGTGGGATGTTATTTGACTCCACAGAATTTACGTCAATGAAATCTGGCGTGGTACTGGAATTATCTTCAGGTATTGTAGGCAACTTATAGTCGTCTAATTTCATAGCCTCTAAGCAGTTATTAATACCTGCAACTGCTTGGTTATAGTCGGAAATCTTTACCTCAACTTCTCCCAACTTCCGGCTACGCTCGTCTATTTTCGCTTGAGCGTCTTTTTCTATGGCTTGCAGTTTGTTGGCGCGAGCGCAAGCGGACTGCTGCCAAATCAATTGCCGTTTACTTTCAGCCATTGATAACAAATATTCATTCAGCATTTTGATAATTTTTAAACCAAAATCAACTTCTATTGTTTGTTTAAATTTGGCTTGAAAATCAATCTCTAGCAGTTGACGTATAGATGCTTCTGCTTCTACCATACGTTTGACATCTCGGCTGTTAGATGCTTCTTGCAAAGTTTCACGAAATTGATAGAGCCAAACGCTATCTTTGTAATCATAAAGGTCGGGGCTTTCGATGATATAAAACACACATTCTGCACTCGCCAAAACCTTTACTCCATCGATAACTTTTTTTTGTATATCCTGTAGCTCTTGGACAATTTCACAATCATCACCTAACAACAAATTACCAAGCTGACGATGGTATTTTTGCTTGCGTACTCGCTTAATCAAGCGTTGGAAAAAGCTAGTAATCAAAATTTCTGATTCCTTAACCAGAATATTTTCTAATCCATTGGCAATGTCATAGAAAGCTTGTCCCAAAACGGCTACTAATGGCGCTGTAACATGACGATAATTGCGGCAGGTATTGGCGAAGGTATCTAATATAGAAAAGTTTTCTATTAACTCCGTGAGATTATCTTGCATCTTTTGATGAAGATTATTAAAATCTTGCTTAAAATCTTCGCAGGTGTCCATCACCAATCGTTGAATTTCTTCTTCTATTTGTCGGTAAAATTCTTCGCCAATTTCCCATACTTCTTTATCTACCTGTGCCAAATCTTGTTCAGTTATTTCTGCAATATTTGCAGGTTTCTCTTTCCATTGACGGCGATCTTCTAAGTAAGATTCACGCAAGTCGTTACAGAGTTCACTAATATCGCTAGCTAGGTTGGCAAATAGTTCTGGTCGCTTTTCTTCGGTTAGATAGCGGGTGATAGCATTACTAAATTCCTGAATACCGCTATCCTGAAGCAACTGCTCGATTATACGGGTTTTATAAAGATTAATAATTTCCAAATATTGCTCATTTTTACTTTGAGTTTTACGCCGTACAATATCGGTAAATTTATCAACTGGTAGTTTATCGGAATCACAATAATCAAGAAACTCCAAGACAAATGAAGGGGTTTTTTCAACCCCCTCTGAGCCTTTACTGGTTTCGGCTTGAAATATACTATCTAGTCCCCAGCGATCGCTTTCACTTGTATTTTTGAGTTGACTAGCCCAGAAACCTAGCAGAGCGCTAGTTTCATGAATTTCCCTTCGCGTATTACTGAAGTTTTCCCTAATCAGATCGTCCAGTTCTTGTTTCAGCTTGGGATCACGCCAAGTTTTATCGATGCGATTAAAGACGTAGAAGACGCGATCGCCAATTCCTGGGTTTTCCCGTATTACTCTTGTTAATTCTTTTTCCGCTGTCTCTGTTTCTCCTTCTTGATCGGCCTTCATCACATAGATGACAGCAGAGGTTTTAGTATCTTCAACCTTGCGATAGGTTAATTTTGCATCTCTTTGCACTGGGGCATCAATCCCTGGCAAGTCAACTAGGACGTTACCATCCTCTAACAGGGGATAATGGCAGTAGTATTTAATGCGCTTGAGAACAGCACTGTTTATGCCACGACGAGCATAATCATGTGCATTCTTGTTGGAAAGACCTAAATCCTCCATCCCATAAGTATTATTTTTCGATTCGATGTATTTGCGGTTAGCCTCAAATCCATCAAGTAATGCCAGCAGTCCATCTGCTTCGTCTTCCTGATCAGTTTTCCCAGAACCCTTATGCTCTCCAGTGATTTTTTTACATTGTTGCCTTAACTTTTCAATTGCCCCCTCTTGAGTAATGTCAACTGACTGTAGTTTCAGAGTTTTAGATCTGTCATTGACCTCTTCCCGTACTTCTGAGACGCTAAGAAACGTAAGTTCAACTCGTTCTTCTCCTGACGACTTGGCATACTCTATGTAGCATTCGATCCCAGTAGCATGACCTGTACTGCTGTAAAGCAAATCTTGCCCTAGCAAAGCATTGATCAGCATCGACTTACCAGCACTGTAGGTTCCCGCAAAGACAATCTCGAACCTGGGGGCAATTGCCTTATCACGGGAAGTTTTAATTGCGGCGATGTTGTGCTGACCTTTCAAGGACGGCTCCTTATCCAACAGCCGCAACAGACGATCTACATCGGCTTTTAAATTTTCAGATTGATGTGGTTTTTGGGTCATGTGGAAAAAGCACTCTAATTTTCAGACAATTATCAGAAGAGCCGGACTCCATTAGCAACTCAAGCCTCCTGGCCTACCTAACCACCAGTTAGTCTCGTCAGGTGACCTGTACTAATCGCGATCGCGATCATCTTATTTGCCCCTAAGTCAGTATAGCTGAATTTAAGTCTTTTTTTCACCCGATTAAATTTTGTCTGTCTCCTGTTTTAATTCTGATAGAACTGCGCCTCGATCGCGCCAAGTAGTAGGGTGCGTCACCTTACCATTTGTTACCAAAACTATGTATTATCGCAGGTGACGCACCCTACATCTTAGAAACTAAATAAAAGAGGATTTTTTTCAAAGGCAGATTGCGCTTCGCGTATCATCCCCAGTAGCAGAAGAAGGACGACGGCCTCTCATTTACGATCTCAGTCCCATAATAAGTGCGATCCTTTTATTTAATATAATTGACAAAACCCTTTCAAGTTTACAGGTTCTCCCAATCACTAATATCAACTTTAGCCTGTCCCAATATTTTAGCTAAAAAGTTGGCACTGATATCGCCTTGATGAGGATTAGGGATAGTGACACGAAGGCTATCTTTCAACATAAACTGATGCCTTATTCCTGAATAGGGGCCGTCAAATCCCAGTTGTTTCAGATCATAAATTAAGTCTCGACGTTTGATTAGTTTTAAAGGATGCATCAGGCAACTTCCTTGGTAATTATCAGGTCGATATTATCAAGGACAGGTAAAGGAAGATTCATTGTGAGACTAAGTAAGATCCAGTCTTCCAATACCTCTTGCAATTCTTCTCGACAAGCTTCCAGAGTTAGAGCATTTGCATAGACTCCCTCACAGATAGGAATTTCTCCGTAGAAAGTCCCATCATCAGGGAAAATTTCATATTTAGGGCTTGCCGAAAAAGCCTAAAACCTGGACAGAGAAAGACTTTGACTGGTTTGAACGCTCCGCGTGTGCAAGCT
>NZ_JAUBWA010000228.1:0-5161 GCF_036702825.1 Microcoleus sp. A003_D6
GCTAGGTATTTATTTCAGGGTTTCATGCCTCCAAATTTAAAATTATTAAATTTGTCTGAATATCTGCGGAATGTGGGGTACAAGCCCCCGCATTTATCCGTGGAATCAATCCAAAATCGAAAATCGAAAATCCTCAATCCCCCGCATTTATCCGTGGGGTCGCCTCTAAAATCTAAAATCTAAAATCTAAAATCGATTGACTGGTTATCTTCGCAATAATCATGTCTTCATCTCATGTGTCCAACAGTACCAAACCAGGACGGCGTTTAGTTTCGGCTGCACCCGCAAACAAGAATGCAACTAGAACTAATTCTCCAAACTGATAATTAGTCATAGCTCAAATCTCATCGTAAATTGCGTCTTCTTCGCTGCAATCACCAAAGAATTGTTCGGTGGCAAGACGATGCCAAGCAGCGTTTTCCTCTTCTTCATCTTCTGTGTCAGTTGGTTCTTTCACCAGAACAATAACTCGGACTTCTTGGTTAACTGCCAAGTATTTTAAGAGAGTATCGGGAAATTCTATTTTCCCTTCATCTGTGACTTTTGCGGGAAAGTCGTATGCTTTCATGGTAGGTTTTAATCAGTATTTTACATAAATTTGTGAAGGCAGTTATAGTGCCAGTTTAATCTCGGAAGATTCTCCCAAAGCTTCGTTGACAACAATCAGTTTTCCTTGACTATCTGCCCCTAATTGTTGATTGGCATTAAGTAATTCAATTCCATAAATAGTACCGTCTGGGGCAATATCCACATTCATTTGCTCGCTAACCTGGATAGTTTTTACCTGTGCGGTTTTTTCTTGCAGGTATATATAAGCTACGTTGTATCTCGGATCGTAAGTCAGTTTCACGGGAACCTCCTGCTCAAAATAATTTGACAATTACAGTGATAATTATCCAGTCTTCGCCTTCTGGGGCTGCGATCGCCTCCACTTTCTTCATAGCATAAACTTTTCCCTGCCACTCAGCATTGAAGGAAAAGTTGCGCCTAAATCCGGTTCTGCCAAATTGAGCCGGAAAAGTTGTGCCACTTTCAACAGTAGCAATTACTTCTGCCTCAGTTGCACCTCCCTCAATCAATCGTGCTTGAGCATGGGGATGTAATCTAACGCTCACGTTGCGATTACCTCCTTTTTGCCTCTTTATTTTTGCACTAACTTAATTCACCACAGCCGCGCGATCGCATAAGCATCAAAAATAGCATCAACGCTCAAAACGGGTATCTGTTCTGCCATAGATTGGGCAATTATCAGCCTGTCAAATGGATCGCGGTGATGCAAAGGCAGTGAAGCCACAACCTCAATGTGGTTGAGATTAATCTCCAGTAGCCCGATATTGCTAACACTGAGTTGCTGTCTGACAAACTCCATAAAAGGCAGACTAAAGTTTAGCCTGCCTATGCTGTGCTTAATAGCCATTTCCCAGATGCTAGCTATACTGACTAGCTTCTCGTTATTTTCATCCTCAATTAGCAGTTTGGCATTGGCGCTAAGTCTAGGGTTGTCCGTGACATACCAAATGAAAGTATGAGTGTCCAACAACAACCTCATTCCATGTACTCCTTGAATTCTTCTAGCGGTTCATCAAAATCATCGGACATCCAAACCATTCCTTTCGCACTCCCAGCTTTGGATGGCCAGCGCTTCTTACTAACTGGCGGTATCCCTACCAATTTTACAACAGGCTGATTATCTTTACTAATTTCAACTTCTTCACCTCTCATCACCGCTTCGATTAATTCCAGAAGTTTTTCTTTAGCCTCAAGAACGTCTACTTGATACATGATTTTTACCTCATTAAAGTCAATTTACAGCATCACCATTCTAACTCAATTCGATAAATCCTCTTCCTCCAAATCCACCGGCTCAAACTCTAAATCACCAGGCTGCAACTGAGCTGGAGTAGCCGGAATCGCCGCAATAATTGCATCGATTACTTTCGCCACCGGAATAATCTGCATCCCCAAATCTGGCACCGCTTGATTCTTAGGAATAATCGCCCTTTTAAAACCCAATTTTGCCGCTTCCCTCAGCCGCAATTCTAATTGGGAAACAGGCCGCACCTGTCCTCCCAAACCAACTTCTCCGAGCAAAACTGTGCGCGCATCGATTACCCGATCGCGAAAACTGGCCACAACCGCGATCGCAACTGCCAAATCCGCCGCCGGTTCCTCCACCTTCAACCCGCCCACCGACGCCAAAATCACATCTAATTTAGATAAAGGAATCCCCACCCTTTTCTCCAAAACAGCTAAAATTTGCTGCAATCTACCATTGTCAACACCCGTAGTAGTCCGGCGCGGCGAACCAAAACTCGCAGGACTAACTAACGCCTGAATTTCTACTAAAATCGGTCGAGTTCCTTCGCAAGCAACCGTCGTAGAAGTACCGGGCGAAAATTCATCTTTATTGCCTAAAAACAACTCCGACGGATTATCTACTTCTCGCAAACCGTTGGCTACCATTTCAAAAACACCGATTTCATGAGTCGCCCCAAAACGGTTTTTCATCGATCGCAAAAGTCGATGAGAAGCAAAGCGATCGCCCTCAAAATACAGTACAGTATCTACCAAATGTTCCAAAACCCTCGGCCCCGCCAAAGCTCCATCTTTCGTAACGTGACCGACAATAAATAAAGTAATATTTTCCCTTTTCGCCACCTGCATCAAAGCAGACGTACATTCCCGCACCTGAGCCACCGAACCCGGAGCCGATGTTAAACTAGCAAAATAAATAGTTTGGATGCTGTCAATCACCGCCACATTCGGTTTGAGCGATTCCAACTCCCGCAAAACTACTTCTAAATCCGTCTCGGGAAGCAAGTAGAAATTCTCCGCTGAATTGTCCTCGGAATCCGCTTTAGCTTCCCCGTTGCTGCCGGATTTATGTCCGCCGTTGCTTGACAAATCAACCGGATTAGCCACGCCCAAACGCTGCGATCGCAACTTCACCTGCTGGCCGGACTCCTCCGCACTGACATACAGTATCCGATCCTTGCGGGCCAACATATTCGCCACCTGCAACAGCAGCGTCGATTTCCCGATTCCCGGTTCCCCTCCAATCAACACCAGCGAGCCCGGAACAATCCCGCCTCCCAAAACTCGATCGAGCTCGCCATAACCAGAAGGCCAGCGAGACTGAGTTTGGTCGGAAATCTGCGATAATCTGAAAGATACCCTCGGTTGACCCTTCGACTTATCAGGGGGCGAACCGCCCGCCGTCTTAGTTGTCACCCCAGTTAAACCAGCCCGCGATCCACCAGCAGTAGGTTGCTCTAACTGCTCGTCAAAAGAATCCCACTTCTGACAGCTAGGACACCTGCCAAAATATTGTGGTGAATCATACCCGCATTCCCGACAAATATATTGTATTCGAGGCTTAGGCATTGTTTACTATGATAAATAGTCACCCTAACATTTAGAAAAGTCTGAGTTAAAGCAATTATCACGCTTTCAGACCGACCGCAACACATGATTCAATCTGTGTCTTAATGATAGGGTACAAAAAATTAACATTATCTGAAATGTAACTTAAGGAGTGCTCGGTAAATTGGAAAACCATAAAGAAAAAATTCTGGTAGTCGATGACGAAGCCAGTATCCGCCGCATTCTGGAGACTCGCCTTTCCATGATTGGCTACGATGTCGTCACCGCTGCTGACGGCGAAGAAGCTCTCGAAACATTTCGCAACACCGAACCCGACTTAGTGGTTTTGGACGTGATGATGCCAAAGCTCGACGGTTACGGCGTCTGTCAGGAGTTGCGCAAAGAGTCAGACGTGCCTATCATCATGCTAACCGCTTTGGGAGACGTAGCCGATCGCATCACCGGTTTAGAATTGGGCGCCGACGATTACGTCGTCAAACCTTTCTCTCCCAAAGAACTCGAAGCCCGCATCCGTTCGGTACTGCGCCGGGTTGACAAAAACGGCGCGTCGGGCATTCCCAGCTCTGGAGTCATCCACGTCACGAATATTAGGATTGACACCAACAAGCGCCAAGTTTACAAAGGCGACGAACGAATTCGGCTCACGGGCATGGAATTCAGCCTGTTAGAACTGCTGGTCAGCCGTTCTGGAGAGCCTTTTTCGCGATCGGAAATTTTGCAGGAAGTGTGGGGATACACGCCAGAACGCCACGTAGACACCCGCGTCGTGGACGTTCACATCTCCCGGCTTAGGGCAAAGTTGGAAGACGACCCGAGCAATCCTGAATTAATTCTCACCGCCCGCGGCACCGGCTATCTGTTCCAGCGAATTGTCGAAATAGGAGAAGTAGGATAAAGTCAGTAGTCAGTAGTCAGTAGTCAGTAGTCAGTAGTCAGTAGTCAAATTACCAACTAGCAATGACCAATGACTAATGACTAATGACCAATGACTAATGACCAATGACTAATGACTAATGACCAATGACTAATGACCAATGACTAATGACTAATGACCAATGACTAATGACTAATGACAAAATCCGATCCAAATAAAGTTTTGCGGCAATTGCCCTTAGTTGCAGGAGGGTTAGCAGGTACGCTGCTAATGGTAAACCGCTTGCTGACAGAGCAAATCACAGATTCTCAAGCTCGATCGGACGCTTTGGGAGTAATTATCAGCGCTTTGCTGATTTTAACAGGTTTGCTGTGGCAGCAGGTGCAAGCGCGATCGCCCGATTCCGTAAAACTTATCGGCGAAGAAGGCTTTGAATTTGCGCCGGATTTGCCGGATGCCGTCAAGCTAGAATTAGCTTGGGCATCGCGTTTGCTGCTGACAAATACCGCCACAAGGTCGATCGTCATTGTGTATCGAGGAAAAGTTTTATTGAGGCGCGGCATTTTAGGCATCAATCCCGAAGTCAAACCCGGGCCGATATTGCAGCGAGTGTTCGACAAAAACAAACCAGTTTATTTAGTAAATCTCAATATTTATCCCGGCAAAATAGAATTCGACTATTTGCCAGAAAATACCCAAGGAGTCATCTGTCAGCCACTGGGAAATCAAGGCGTTTTAATCTTAGGTGCTAACGCGCCCCGCAGCTATACAAAACAAGATGAAAACTGGGTAGAAGGCATTGCCGAAAAACTAGAAAATACGATCGATCGATTTTAGATTTTAGATTTTAGATTTTAGATTTTAGATTTTAGATTTTAGATTTTAGATTTTAGATTTTAGATT
>NZ_JAUBWA010000229.1:0-4791 GCF_036702825.1 Microcoleus sp. A003_D6
TTCATTCGGGGTACTTCGCGCAGCGCTCAGATTTATCCCCTCTGAATATACCGAGGGACTTCCCGGCTGGTAGTTAATTAGCGCGATCGCCCAAAATCCTCAGTCTCAGTCAAGCGTGAAAATCCGACGCAGCAAGTTCCCATGAACAATCCCATCTACCCCGGCATAACTCTCAACAACCACTACCGCATCGTCCGCGAATTGGGACACGGAGGCTTCGGACGCACCTACCTAGCTGAAGACGCCCACCGATTTAACGAACCCTGCGTTTTAAAAGAATTTGCGCCCCAAGTACACGGAAGTTACGCTTTACAAAAATCCGAGGAACTGTTCGAGCGGGAAGCGGGAGTGCTCTACAAGCTGCAACACAATCAAATCCCGCGCTTCCGCGAACTTTTCCGCGTCAGTATCAGCGATCGAGGCTACCTATTTCTCGTCCAAGACTACGTTCCGGGCCAAACCTACCGCTTCCTGCTGGACGCCCGCAAACGTCAGGGTTTGCGGTTCATCGAGGCAGAAATCAATCAACTGCTGATCCAGATTTTGCCCGTGCTCGAATACATTCACTCTTTGGGAGTGATTCACCGCGACATCTCCCCGGACAACCTGATTCTGCGGCTGTCTGACGGGATGCCGGTGCTGATCGACTTCGGCGGAGTAAAAGAAGTCGCCGCCACCGTAGAGTCTCTGTTCGCTGCTGAGGCTAACGGCACTCCCGCCCCCGCGACTCGCATCGGCAAGCTCGGCTACGCTCCCCTCGAACAAATGCAAATGGGCATCGTCTATCCCCACAGCGATTTGTACGCTCTGGCGGCCACGGTTTTGGTGTTGCTGACGGGGAAGGAACCGCATCAGTTGCTTGAGGGCCAGACGCTGAATTGGAACTGGCGGGCGGAATGTTCTCTGTCTCCGAATTTGTCCCTGGTGCTGGATAAAATGCTCGCTCAGCAGCCGAGCCAGCGTTACTCCTCGGCTCGCGAGGTAATGCTCGCTCTCTCCGGCAATCCGCCTTTACAGCCGCCTTTGTCACCAGCCCCGGATTTTGGGCCCACGCAGCAGCCGCCGGAGCACTCGCCTATACCCGTGTCCGCCCCGAAACTGCCGGGAACTCCGGTGCGAGCTACTATTAGCAATCAGCAAAAGATGCCTGCTTGGAAAATGGTTTTGTTTGTGGTGGCGGTGCTCTCAAGTATGGGGGGAGTTGGCTGGTTTGCGGGCAATTTTTTGTTAAATCTGCAATCAAAAGTGCAGAAAATTCCGCAGAGTCCTGGCCCGAAGCAGCAACAAGAAGATGTTTTGCGCGATCGCTTTTCAAAGCTCAAAATTGACGATCGATTCTATAGCGGTTACGTCAACCTCGTGGACGAGACTTTTTATGCCAAATACCCGGAATTGGGCGGACGATTGTTAAAAGAAGGCGATGACGATCGCCAGTGGCGCGAAAGGTGGCAGAAAATCGGCGACGAGTTGCTCGACAAGCTGGAAAATCTCAGCAGCGACGCTAGAGCGCGGTTGGGCAGTTACGACACCGCCGATATCGATCGCTGGAAAACAGAAGTTAACAAGCTGAATTTGAGCAGTCGGGCGCTGTACGATTTGGCTGATGCTAGGTTCTTTTATTGGTTTCCAGAACAGCCGCGCGATCGCAATATCATCGGTTTGCCGATCGGACAAATTTGGCAAGCAATTACCGCCGACGCCCTCGCATCTTTGCAAGCTGGAGCAACTGTCGAAAGCGTTGAATTCGATCGCCGATCGAACAGCAAAACCATCACAGGCAATCTCAAACCCGGAGAAGGGAAAGCTTACATTGCCCGGTTCGCTCAAAATCAAACTTTGCGCGTGAATTTGCAAGCTCCGCCCAAATCTACTCTGCTGTCAATTTATTCTCCCGGGCGGACAAACAAAGCCCGGGCTTTGCTGGAAGATGCAGAGGGGCTTAGTTGGTCTGGATTGCTTGATGATGCTGGTTATTATGAATTCGTGGTAGTTTCTCAGGCATCCGAGCCGATCGCCTACGAGTTGAATCTGAGGGCGGAATAACTGCTATTGACGCCCTCGATCGACCCAGGCAATAATAAGGTAATACCGATCGGCTAAATTTTCCGGTTCAAAAAAGAATATGCTGAGATTCGCGATCGTAGCTTTAGTAACTTTGGGATTCGTATTGGTGACTGCACTAGGTTTACATCCCGCCAATGCGACAGTCAGCAATCCCGAATTTTATGCTTGGAACTTTGCCTCTGTAGGCAGCAGCGAGCTGGTTTGTAAAAAGACAGTTGTAGTTCCGCAAGACCTCATCATTCCGTCATCATCAATGCAGGCTGTCAGTATCAATTCTGCAATTGTAGACGACAAGTTTTGCGCGAATTCCACTAGGCCTGTGAATTAAAGCAGTGCATAATATGATGTCCGGTTATACAACCATAATTAACTTCTCCGTCAGGACGCAGCATCCTGATTCATGCATCGAGAGAGGACTAAAGTCCTCACTGCAAACACGGGCTAATTATGGGCTATAAACCGGACATTATATCTTTTTCTGACTTTTTTCTGACAAACGACGGATATTTGGCAATGAAATTTTATTAAACAAGTCGGGCGCTGCATTTTTCTGCTTTTGAAAGAGATCGAACTCTTCCCTGTTGTGCCAGTTCTTTTATTGTAACTTAAGAACCGAGGGAAAATATTCAACCATTTGGCTAATTGTTTATTGGTTAATTGGCAGAATCAGTAATTCGCTAGTTTGAGTATGCTAGAGTTAGTCAGGTTCGGATATATAGTGCCATCTGTTATCTAAGTATCATGCTCAAAATTTTAGTAATTGAGGACGACGAATTAATCCGGGAAACTCTTCTGCAACTTCTGGAATCTCACAGCTATCGGGTGATTGTAGCCGAAAACGGTCGATTTGGAGTGCAGATGGCACTTTCGGAGATACCAGATTTAATTTTGTGCGACGTGCAGATGCCGGAACTCGACGGTTATGACGTGTTGCGGACTCTGCGGCAAAACTCACTGGCTGCAACAATTCCATTTATTTTCCTCACAGCTCAAAGTGACAAAACCGATTTTCGTCGGGGGATGGAATTGGGGGCTGACGATTACCTGACAAAGCCGTTTACCAAGGCTGAATTGTTGGGGGCCATTGCTTCTCGCGTCTTGAAACACCAAACTATTACTGAACCGCTGACAACCGCGCTTCACCAAGCAGAAGCCAGACTCAAAGATTTAGTTAACGAATCGACCAAGGTTTCCACCCTCTCTCCCGAAAAATTGGCTCTGGAAGCTCTGCTGCGCCGCGCTTTGGCACAAGGTGAGTTTCAGGTATACTATCAGCCACAAGTGGATATTGCTACCGGACAAGTTATCGGCGCTGAAGCTTTGGTGCGCTGGCAAAATCCCGATCGAGGTATAATTTCTCCCGCCGAATTTATTCCCTTAGCCGAAGAAACAGGTTTAATTATTCAGATTGGCGAGTGGGTACTGCTTTCAGCTTGCGCTCAAGCTGCGAGTTGGCTGGCGGCGGGGTTTTCACCCTTTACGATATCAGTAAATTTGTCGGCCCGGCAGTTGTCCGACCCGGAACTCAAGGCCCGAATCGTGCAAATATTAGAAACTACAGACTTGGAGCCTGCTAATTTAGAATTAGAAATGACCGAAAGCGCTTTGGTAGAAAATGCGACAGTCGCAGGCACAACTTTAAACGAACTTAAAGCTCTAGGAATTCGGATTGCTATTGACGACTTCGGCACCGGTTATGCTACTTTAGGATATCTCAAGCAATATGCTTTTGACAGTTTAAAGATCGATCGAATTTTCGTCCGCAATGCCAGCGAAGACACTCAAAATGCTGCTATTACTACGGCCGTAATTTTACTGGGTCACAGTTTGAATATGACCGTAATTGCTGAGGGGGTAGAAACAGAAGCAGAATTAGCTTTTTTGAAACAGCACCAGTGCGATATCATGCAGGGGTATCTGTTCAGCCCCCCCCAACCCGCACCGATAATTCAAAGTATGTTAGTTGCCGACCGGCGTTTGTTCGAGCAGCCCGTAGCAGCAGTACCCGATCGCGTTATCCCTTTTGTACCTGTGTCGGAACCAGAAAAATCTAAAAACCTTTCCATGTCAGGTCTAGGAATAGTGTAATTGTCACCAGGAGTTCTGTATAATAAAGCAAAATTCTTTCTTTTACCTTCTATTTTAGTATGCGAAAAAGTTGACGACCCCTCCTAAAAAGTTTGTAGCTTTTTAGGAGTGAGCGAATCTAAGAGGGAGGTTTTCCCCAATATTCGTCTACTTCTTCCCATTTTAGGCGATCGGCGTCCGTAATTAGACTATTTGAGGAATCGTGGCGTCTTGAAATTGCGCTCCTTTATCAAGTTGCAGCAGGTAAACTCATTGAAGTTCCTACTTTGGGAGCCACAGTTTCAAGAACTGTCAACTGGAATTGGTGCAAGCCTGTCATGGAAAAAATATTAGTAGTGGACGACGAAGCAGACAGTCAAACAGTCTTGGCAATGTACCTCGAAAGCCAAGGATACTGGGTTGAATGTGCTAATTCTGGCGTTGAGGCGCTCTTGATTTTTGAGAAGGCCCCCCCAGATTTGGTAATTTCAGATGTCATGATGCCGGAAATGGACGGGTTTGAGTTTTGCCGCCGGTTGCGAACTACACGTTTGGGACAGTTGGTGCCGTTTATATTTTTGTCCTGTCGGGGCGACAAGTCGCCTATAACGCTGATAGAATAAGCCTCATAGCTCTTATGCCTTGTTGATAATTAGGTAG
>NZ_JAUBWA010000230.1:0-4722 GCF_036702825.1 Microcoleus sp. A003_D6
AAGTTTCCCACGATCCAGATCAATGTCAATACTACCCTTGACAATTTCCCTTTTTCCTTAACTTGTCACCAATGGTTTGCCGCCGATGGTAGAGTTATCGAAGAGCCAGCGAAAGACCCTTTGACAACTTATGAAGCTAAAATAGAGGGAGATTTGGTTTTGGTGAAAGGGAAAGGGCAAGGTGTGGCGGGAGAGCGATCGCCCAACCGTCCTCAAGTTCAGCAAAATAGGGATAAAAATGATGATGATGGCGAATCCGAAGAGGGCGATAAAACCCATAAAAAAGATGATTAATAGAGGTATGGAAAAGGCCCTAGGGAAGAAATATAAATTATCTATTTGTTCAGTTTTATTACAACTGCGGTGCATCGCTATCAATAAATCATTATAGTTGCTGGTGCAGTTATGTGCTGGCGATTAGAATTGATGGCTCTAGGACTTACGCTATTAGACTGAATCAACCAGGTTTTTCAACTATAAAATCGCTGAAACGTCGTGGGAACCTCGTATTTTTGTAAAAAAACCTGGTTGCTGCGTAAGTGCTAAGATCGTAAAAACCAAGAGATCAAAGATGCAGCCACTTCAGCGAAACCTTGATCAAATACCATGACCCAAAAATCCGATCGCAAGTTAAAAAATGTATGGGAAAGTCGGCTAACAGGAACCCGCACTAGCGCCTTTTTGACTGAGATATTAAGCAACAGCGGACATTTCTTAATTCTTAAGAGCTTATCAAGCCTCATATTAGTTGATTGGTTCAAATTTATCACTGATCCAGCTATATATGTACTGATAGTCGGAATGCTAGTTCAGGCTTGGTATCTCTCGAAATCGAACTGCAACCGTTTTTGGGGCAACCTGATCAGCGTAAGTATATATACGCTGATTGATGTGCCCATAGACGGGCTAGATTTTTTTCAAGATCCCTCTCATGGAGTCTTTTGGTTATTTTCCCTGATGATTGCTATTTTGCAAGGATTGCGATTCCATTGGGTTCGAGGTATCGATTATTGGCTGATTCCACTGGAAAGTTTGGTGCGGGCTCTGATGGTGGTAGCTTTTTATGTTGTCGTCGGGATTAAGTCTCAGTCTTTAATTTTTAATCCAGAATTAATAGTGAGATTTTCGGGAACTGCAACGCACAAGTTTCTTACTTGGAGTATGGTGTTTATCGGTTTGCTTTTGGGGTTGCAGTCGCTACAACTTGCGAAACAGAGAAAGCAGCTACAAGCAACTGCCCAAATACTGGGAAATATGGCAGAATGGGGGATGGGAAGTCATGTAGTAGCAACGGCCCTGAATAATCCTGAAGGTTTAGCTTTTCAAAAGTGCGATCGCACAATTTTGTTTATGGATATTCGCGGTTTCACAGCTTGGTGCGAAAAAAATTCCCCTGAGACAGTTGCAGTCGTCCTCAATGAATATTACCGCTGCATTGAACCAGCAGCCGCTCAGTTTCAGCCCTTAAAAATAACATTTACAGGCGATGAAATTATGGCGATTTATGCTAGGCCACAACAGGGAATTGCTGCGGCTAAATCTATGAGTAAAGCTGCTTTAGAAATGCTTGAATTATATGGAATTGGTGCGGGATGCGGGGTGCATTGCGGAAGCGTTATTGAAGGGCTATTTGGCAGTGAAGATGTTCGGACTTATAGTGTAATTGGTGATGTTGTGAATACAGCAAAACGCTTAGAAAGTGCCACGCCTGGTGGTTTGATTACTATTTCTGATGCTGTCTATCAAGCGATGTCACAACATCTAACAGTCGAACCTTGTGAACCGATTGTGGCTAAGGGTAAAACAGCAGCTTTAATTGCATGGCGGTTAATATAGCGAGATTAAATAAATTTTGTCGCTGTCAAGTTAGCTTTTGTGATTATAGTTGAATACGTTGGTTAGCAAGTAAGGTGCGCACTGCGCACCCTACATTGAGCTAAATAAATCTAAATTTAGATAAAATACTTCGGAACCGTCAGGTGCGCGAATTATCTTTTCTACTGCGGTAGGGAGTTGATCTTGGCGGTACAATTCGGGAATTTCGCAGAATTGTTCTGCTGAAATTTCTAAAATCTTGGGCATATCAGGAATGGGAATTCCCAAGCGATCGCTTTTATTTAAACTGCAAACAATCAGGTAGTTGAAGTCAGCAATAGTTCGACTGCTGGGAAATATTTTGGATAAGTTAATCAGGGTAATCAGCTCTTCTTGATGCCGCACTAAACTTTGACCGCTATCTAAAAAACCGTAGGGATTAAAGTCTTTGACAACGCGCTGCACTTTTTCAATGGGAACTGCATAATTAACGTTTCCCAGTTCAAAGGAAACAAGTTTTCGAGGGGGTGTTCTGACAGAACCTTGTTTTTTACTGCGAAAACGGCGATTGTAATTGGCGTGAGTCATTCGATTTTAGATTTTGGATTTTAGATTTTAGATTGGGGGATTGAAGATTAGGGAATTATAGATTTTAGATTGGGGATTTTAAATTGGGGATTGAAGATTAGGCTTGAAAACTTAATAACTTAAGCACCTCCTACAGTCCTCTATCCTGTAAGTTGCGAGATCAAAGGAGGCAGAGCCTCCGGATCTGCATTACCAGGGAGAGCCTGGTAACGAGCCATGAATAATGACTAATGACTAATGACTAATGACTAATGACTAATGACTAATGACTAATGACTAATGACTAATGACTCCTGATTTAATGTTTGATTAATTTGGGGATGGCTTCTAAAAGTTGGGCTTCGCTGTAAGGTTTGGTGAAGTATTGATTGGCGCCTAATTCCATTGCCATTTGCCGGTGTTTTTCGCCGCTGCGGGAGGTCAGCATGGCTACAGGGATTTTAGCAAACCGCTGGGTCGATCGCATCGATCGCAACAATTCAAATCCATCCATCCGGGGCATTTCAATATCCACGATCGCCAAACTGCAATCAAGACCGTTTTGCAGCTTTTCCAGGGCATCCACGCCGTCTTTAGCCTGCACCACCCGGTAGCGGGCACGAATCAGCGTCAGAGACAGCAACTGCCGAATTGTATAGGAATCGTCCACTATCAAAATCTGCGGTGACTGACTCGAACTCGGCATTTGCGACAGTTTACCCGACACAGGGGCGATCGAACTATTTGCTAAAGGTTGACCCACCAAATCGTCCACATCCAAAATAGTCACAACTTTGCCGTCTCCCAAAATCGTACTCCCCAGAACCCCCCGAGGCTTGGATAGAGGCGGCGGCAAAGGTTTAACCACAATTTCCTGCTGACCGATCAGCCGTTCCACGGCAACCGCCAGCATTCCTTCGCTAGAAGCCAAAACCAGGACAGGAATGTGGTCTTGGGTCAAAGGGTCAGGAGAGGGGCCGTCGGGCCCGACGACGCTGTATTCGAGCAAATCTTGCAGTCGCACCAATCGAATAAATTCCTCCCGCCACCACAGCATCGGCTGATTGCCGGCGGTGTGAACTTCCGAAGCTTTAACGTGCAGAATTTCCTCGACTGCATCCAGAGGCACTGCTATTTTATTGCGATCGGTCTTCACCATCAAAGCGTCAGTAATCGACAGCAGCAGCGGCAGTTTGATGATAAAACTCGTACCTTTTCCCAGGCGAGAGTCCACCTTCACAGTCCCCCGCACAGTCCGCAAATTCGTTCGCACCACGTCGAGCCCGACTCCTCGCCCCGAAAGGTCGCTCACTTCCTCGACAGTGCTGAAACCCGGCCAAAACAGAAAATCGTAGAGTTCGGCAATGGAAAATTCTTGAGCTTGTTCCTCTGTCGCCAAACCCTTTTTGACAATTTTGTGGCGAATGATTTCCGGGTCAATGCCCGTGCCATCATCGGCGACAGTAATAATCGTTTGGCCGCCTTGGTGGCGGGCTTCGATTTCAATTTGACCGCTGGCGGGCTTGCCGGTTGCTTGCCGAACTTCGGGCATTTCGATGCCGTGGTCGAAGGCATTTCTCACTAAGTGTACTAAGGGGTCGCGCAAAGCATCAAGCAAACTTTCGTCAATTTTGGTATCTCTTCCCAGCAGCAGCAAGTTGACATCTTTATTGTATGTGAGGCACATATCTCTGAGCGCCCTGGGCAAGTGATCGACGGCGCGGCTGAAACTCACGACTCGCAACTGCATGACGCGGCTGCGGAGTTGTTCGGTAATGCGGCGCAGTTGGTCGGTACTGCGCTCGAATTTCATCGCTAAGATGTCTAATTTGGTGGCGGATTGAGAAATTGCTTCGGCAGTTTCGATGACTTCAGAGGCTGTGGAGTGGAACTCTGTATAACGATCCATCTCTAAGATATCGAAGTGAGCATGGGCGATCGAGGATTTGCTATTAGCAATCGCGGGAAATTCTGTTTCTGCTGCTGCAAGTTTTCCCAATTCCGAATTGCCGTTTCCTCCTTTCCAGTCTGCAAAACTCAGTCTGTCGTATTCTTCTCGCAACTGGCCGCCGAATTGGTTCAAATCTACGATACTGCGGCGGATGCGCTTGACTTCGCCGCGCAGTTCGGATTCTTGAAGTTCCAAATTTGTGCGGTTGATGACTAATTCTCCGACGAGATTAACTAATTCGGTCAAGCGTTCTAAGTCTACTCGGATTGTTGGTCTTTGCGGGTTGGGGAGTGGGGGAGTGGAGGAGGGGGAGAGGGGGAGAGGGGGAGAGGGGGAGAGGGAGAGGGGGGGAGGGGGAGAGGGGGAGAGGGGGAGAGGGGGAGAGGGGG
>NZ_JAUBWA010000231.1:0-4659 GCF_036702825.1 Microcoleus sp. A003_D6
CTAAGTTTCCCACGATCCAGATCAATGTCAATACTACCCTTGACAATTTCCCTTTTTCCTTAACTTGTCACCAATGCTACCAAACTGCTTGGGTTCCCGAATACGGCAGGTGTTACTGGGAAGGCAGGGAATATTCGCCCGATCCTGAAATTTGGGACAGCTATGAATTTGTAGAAATTGCCAAAAAACAAGCTGCTATAGAAGACGATATTGCTACTCGCGCTAACAAAGTCATTATCTGCGATACAGACGCTTTAGCTACTTGTATTTGGCACAAACGTTACCTTGGTTCGGAACACCCGACAATCGAGCAAATTGCAGACAGCCGCCGCTGCGATTTGTATATTTTGACTCAGCCGGATTTCGGGTTTGTTCAGGATGGAACGCGAGAAAGCGAACATTTGCGGATGACTATGCACCAGTGGTTTGTTGAGGTTCTTCAGAAGAAAGGAAAGCGGTATATTACTGTGGGAGGAGCGCACGAGTTGCGAATGTCGCAGGCTCTACGGGCGATCGATTCTGTTTTGGTATTTGAACCATTAAAGGAAGTTAACCCAAATTTTTGCGAACCAGTAAACTAGGGAAAACATTTGTAACAATAAATATTCCAAACGACTTGTGGAATGTCAACACCGAGCGATCGTACTATGAAGATTTTAGTGTCGATCGCTCCAAGGACAAAAAAGATGAGTCTTTGATTTCGCAGTCTAGTTGATTTTTGGGAAAATGGGCGATCGCCCGATCGCCCATTTTGCTTTTTTGGACGATCGTTCAACTATCATCAGGTAAGGTCGGCAATAATTCCTCTACTTGTAACAGCAAACTAGGCAAAATATTTGTCACAATATTCCAAATAACTTCCGAACTCACTTGGTCATAACGGTGAACCAAAATATTTCGTAAGTTAATCGCATTTCGCCAATCAATTTCGGGATGTGACTGCTGAAACTCGCTCGAAACTCTCCGAGCTGCCTCCCCCAAAATCCCCAACTGCCGCTCTACGGCACTTTGCATAAAAACATTTTCAAGATAAGTCTCGCATGAAACATCAGTCGTAAACTCTTGAATCAGACGGATTGCCTGCGCCATGTCCCAAAGTGAACCACTATCCCGCTGGTTGGGTTGCATAAATCACTCGATAGGTTTTCAAAATGCTCGATCGCCGATAGGGATTTTTTAACAGCTTTTTTTCCACCAAATCCACAGAACGGTGAAATAAATTCTCTATCTCCTCCTGCATTCCCAATAAATGAGACAGCGTGAGGCGGTGCGACGGCTCATAGGTGACTAATACATCCACATCGCTATCGGGGCGAAAATCATCCCGCAGCACCGAGCCAAACAGCGCAAACTCGACAATGTTCCAGCGCTGGCAAAATTGTGCGATCGCATCTAGAGAGACTTTTAGGCGATCGCTCACAACATATTCTAAATCTGATTGCAACTCAACCATGCGCGAGCCAACCTCCAACGAGAGCAACTAACATCTTTTCATTGTAACATCATAGGTCTGACTGAGCCTTCAGACCCAACGACAACTGCTCCAATGTTGGGTCATCATCATGCTTCTCCTATGCTAATGTTTGAAGTAATTTTCACTTCGGAAAGAGGTGGCATCGTTGCCCAACAGTGTGGACAAAACCAGCAAATTTTATGGTGGTCAATGTGCCGTAGTAAGGGATAAGAACAACAAGGACATTCGTGCACGATATTTTACCTCTGCGATCGATTACGGAAAAACAATCTTAGGAGCAGCCGTATGTCCCAAATAAAGATAGGCCGCCGATCGCAGTACAATTTCGGAATAGAGAATCTTTTGGATGTCTAAACTCGGCGCACGTTTTGCAGTGAAGTTGTAAGCCGCGATTTCCCCTTCCAAACTGAAGTCACTATCCGTCAAGTAGTGGTCGTAATCGTGCATTCCCTGAAAAATAAACCCGTAGATGGGATTGGGATAAACAGCAGAATCGTAACTGTCAGCGGATACCCAAAGTTGCTGAAGCTTAATATCTGCAAACATCTCTTCAGCGTTTTCATAACGCATATAATCTGAAAATTGCAGATTTAAGGTCAATTGCTGGAACTCACCCATGAGCCAATCACAGAGTTGGGTGATGGTTTCATTTGAAATTTCGGCTGGCTTACCTTCCAGGTAGAGTCTGGCGAGAGTTCCCACTTGGGATGCAGTTGTGTTTGATTTTGTGAGAGTCATATCGCTACCCTCCTAACCTTTAACTACCTTTAGTCTGACATTTTTAAACAACAACTTCTATGAGCTAGCTCATAGTTGGAAGAGAAACAGTCAAGGCTATTTAATCGATCGCACTCCCTGTTAATTTGCCGTTGTCTGTAATCGATTAATTTAGTCAGGCTAGAGGATTCAACTTTTCGTACAAGCTTTCTGCATCAAGATACGGTTGTTTTTGTACACCTCTAAAGTTCCAGACTTCGGGCTATCCAACGTGCCATCCCACACCCAATATTGATAATTGCCCTTCCGAAACTTATAGACTCGAACGCCTTCTGTAGCTTTGCTAGTACCTCCGCCCAAACTTAAATTACCGTTGGAACTGGTCGAGCGATATAGCAGTTCACCCGAAGCCTTCTTTTTCCAAATATTAATGTTGTAACCACCCTGGCATCTTGTACTGAGGATGAGGTCAGCAGTAGAATCAGCAGACGCAGGTAAGGAAAAATTAGCTAAGACACAGATTGGTAGAGCAAGGAGTAACGCTGATTTTTTTAGTAGTGTTTTCATGGTTATTAAGATGATTCGGCGGTTTAAATCGCTCCTTATCAAACGAAGTCTGCCTCGGCCGACTAAGAAATAAAAACGTGACCAACTGCAATCAGCATCATGGCATCATTGCCATAAACCTCTGGTAACTGGTTGCGCTTTTCTCGATCGGGCTGAGTCATTTTGATAATCAGCCGTGCCATTTTGACTGCCAGTTGCCGTCCTGCTTCTGGTGTCTCTGTCAAAAGCGGGTTATTGGGAACTAATGTAACTTCGGGTGGTCTTACAACAGATGGATTATTTGGAGGCATTATATTATCCATGTCAAAATCTCCTGAGTTAGTGTCTTTTTTATAATAGCAGCATTTGTTATCCAATACCTCCCTAAGTTGATCTGCTTCGATCGTATAATGGCATTTTAACGGCTTCTATGAGCTAGCTCAAACTTGAATCAACTCAGCGACGGTTTTCGGTTACTTCTCTAAAGATATCTCCTGGCAAATCCGCTCTAGCTTTTCTGGATTCCGCACACTGTAAATAGACTGAATACAGCCATCCACAATCTCAAACGTCATCACACTGTGAATGCGGCCATCCAGATATTGGATAATGCCTGGTTGTCCGTTGATATCGGCTAAGCGAGAGACAGAATTAAGCAGCCATTTGCGACGAATCGCTAACAGCATCCGAGCCACTTTTACTGCTCCATGTATCGGCTTGAGGACTGCAACCACCTTGCCACCACCATCTGAACTAAACGTCACATCCTTCGCCACCAGCAGCAACAAATCTTGCAAGTCCCCCTTGGTGGAGGCATCTAAAAATTGGGCTGTAATCTGCTTTTGTTGAGGCCGAGAAACTGGGAAACGAGGACGTTGGTCGGCAAGATGCTGCTTCGCCCGTCGCAGGATTTGGCGACAGTTGGTGGAACTCTTGCCGATCATCTGACCGATTTTGTGACAAGATGATTTAACTCAAACTTGAAATGGCGATCGGTCACTTTAGCTCAAGTGAAGCAATGGCATCGCTAATTTTCACCATGAGTGTCATCGGATCGATCGGCGAAACAGTAAACCCGCATTTCTCATAAAACTGCTTCGCATCTTCCGAGATAGCGTGTACGAGAATTGCCCGTATCCCTGCAATCTCAGCAGCTTGCAAAGTACGAAGAATTGCATCCCGCAGCAAAGCGCGTCCGATGCCGAGGCCTTGCCAATCCCGATCGCAGGCAAGCCGTCCGATCGCCATAACAGGAATTGGATCGGGCATATTGCGCCGGACTTTACCCGTTGCAGCAGTTTGTGCTATTGCTCCATTTGCAAGACAATAGTACGCAATGACTGCTTGGCGATCGCACACAACATAAGTCCGTGAAGCCCCTTCTGACTCATTTTTCAGAGCGCGGCGCTTTAGCCATTCATCTAACTGACTGTTACCTGAATCAAAACTCTCAATTTGATGTAACGAGTTCAGTTTTTCAGGGGGGCAGAGTTGGTCTAAATCTCGATCTAATCCCACGGAGATTTTGTTTTTAGTAATGCGTTTAGCTTCAGATTTGGCGTCGGCGGTGCATCCAACAGCGCCACAAATTGCTTAAATTTAAGTTCATCTAACCCAAAAAAACAGCGGTCTAGAATCACATCTTGAGCTTTTTGGTAAGCTGATTCCAACATGAACTCCGATCGGCTCTTTCCCTGTAATTGGGCCGCGCGATCGATTACAGCGCGTTGATTCGGCTGAGCCCGAATGTTGATTGTTACATCGCGGGTCTGGCTGACTGACCCTTCAGATGCTGGCGGGTGCATAACAGTTACCTCTGGCTAGACACAGCAGTAATTAGAGCTAGTAAGCTGTGTTGCATCTAGATTGCCTATGGTATTAGAGAGGGAGAGGGTCCGATGGGGATCGGGGGAGAGGATTTG
>NZ_JAUBWA010000232.1:0-4602 GCF_036702825.1 Microcoleus sp. A003_D6
ACCTCACCCAGAATTCAGCGATTAACTCGCTGTCGCAACCAAAAGGTTGATAATTACTTGCATCATGCTAGCCGCGTTATTGTTGACCATTTGGTAGTGAATCAAATTGGCACGCTAGTCATTGGCAAAAATGCACAGTGGAAAACTGATATCAATCTAGGTAAACAAACAAACCAAAATTTCGTCAGCATTCCTCACTCTCGATTAGTTGAGATGTTAGAATACAAAGCTTTACTGGTAGGAATCACAGTAATTGTACAGGAGGAATCCTACACATCCAAAGCAAACTTTGTGGGATTAGACCCAATTCCTGTTTATGGAAAAACCGAAAAAGAGCCTGTATTCACTGGAAAACGGCTCTCACGAGGATTGTACAAAACATCGACTGGTCGGTTAATTAATTCCGATGTGAATGCTTCGTACAACATTCTCAGAAAAGCTTTTCCCTTATGCCTTGTGCGATGGGATAGGGAGCTGTGTAGTTGGGCCAATGCGGGTCGATCCGCTCAAAGTAAAACAGAAAGGGGAGGGCTGATGCCTCCCATGTCATTGCAATAAATGACTATAGTTTTACCAGCTATTTATCCTCTTGACATTTACACAAAATAATGATATTAAATTATATTGGTAAAACCCGTATTTTTCTCTCTTCTTCAACTCCAAGCCGGGAGGAGGTTTTCAATACTGGTGCAGGCAATGCCTTAAATATCAGTGGTATTCTATCAGAATTATTGAAACGGAAAACGACACAATAATAGCAGTATCACTAACATCCAATTATGTCTGACTCTCCTCCATCCCAAATCTCCCCAGAATCCGCACCGGAAAGCGCTGCTACCGAAAACCGAAGTTCCAAAACTCGGCAACTGTTGGGCATGAAAGGGGCCGCTAGCGGGGAAACTTCCATCTGGAAGATTCGCTTGCAACTGATGAAACCGATTACCTGGATTCCCCTAATTTGGGGCGTGGTGTGCGGGGCGGCGTCTTCTGGAAACTATGTTTGGAATCTAGAGAATTTCTCGATCGCAGCAGCTTGTATGTTGATGTCAGGGCCTTTGCTTGCCGGGTACACTCAAACTTTGAACGATTTTTACGATCGCGACATTGATGCCATTAACGAGCCCTACCGTCCAATTCCCTCCGGGATCATCTCGATTCCCGAAGTAGTCGCGCAAATTTTGGTATTATTAGCCGCAGGCATTGCGGTGGCTTATGCTCTAGACTTGTGGGCGGGTCACGAATTCCCCATAATGACTGTTTTAACTCTCGGCGGCGCATTTTTAGCTTACATCTACTCTGCGCCCCCGCTGAAACTCAAGCAGAATGGCTGGTTGGGAAATTATGCCCTGGGTGCTAGCTACATTGCTCTGCCTTGGTGGGCCGGTCAAGCTTTGTTTGGTACACTAGATCCCACCATTATGGTTTTGACTCTGTTTTATAGTTTGGCAGGGCTGGGGATTGCGATCGTCAATGATTTCAAAAGTGTCGAGGGCGATCGCCAATTAGGGTTAAAATCTTTGCCAGTGATGTTTGGCATCGACACAGCAGCCTGGATTTGCGTGTTGACGATCGATATATTTCAAGCAGGGATTGCAGGCTACCTGATCGCCATTCACCAAAACCTTTACGCTGTCATTCTGCTGCTGCTGATAATTCCCCAAATCACTTTTCAGGATATGTACTTTTTGCGCAATCCCCTGGAAAATGATGTTAAATATCAGGCAAGTGCTCAGCCTTTCCTGGTGTTGGGTATGCTAGTAGCGGCTTTGGCACTAGGTCATGCTGGTTGAGAAGAATTTTGAGTTGTGAATTTTGAGTTAAATATTTTTTAATTCAAAATAGATAACTCAAGATTATTCACAGTGTTATTGAATAAAAAATGTCAAGTTAAAAATTAAAAATTGAAGAGGGCTAGCCTTTTTAATTTTTAATTTTTAATTTAAATTGATGAGGTTTGAAGGTCTGAACGTGGCAGAATTTTTCTCAAATATCAAAGATAAGTTGAGCAAAGTCACTAACGCAATAAGCGGTAATTCCGATCGAGAATCGCTTAATGCTGCGCAGGGCAATGAGCTCAAGTCGCCGGAATCGGAGGCGGAATTTTCTACACGGACAACGGATGAGCGATCGGAGTATGTGGTAGAAGAAGATCGTGTACCCCTAGAAGAGTCGGAATTAAATTGGGAATTAGACCCTGAAATTCAGAGGTATCAAATAGTTAAGCGCGATTGGGAAGGGTTGAAGCGCTTAATCGCTTGGTTGGAAATTGAACCTCAAGTTACCAGCTTGCAAACCAAGGGAAAAGAATTGTTGCGGCCGGGATTGAGTTTGCTGGAAACTAAACTACCCCAAAAATCGGATAGTAGCGAATTGCCGGAAAATAGCGCACCGCAGAACACCGAACTGCCGGAAAATAACGAACTGTCGGAAAATAGCAAACTTCAGGGAAAGTTAAAAAAAATCCTGTCCCGCCCGCCTAGATTTTGGATAGGAATAGGTGTTGCCAGTATAGGCGGGGGTGCTTTAATCTACGGTTTGTGGATTTTGCACACCTTAGACAAAGGTTTGCCGGATGTTAACGATTTGTCAGCGTTTAACCGCGACGGAACGCTGACAATTAAGGCGGCAGATAATACTATTTTGTTGCAGTCGGGGCCTGCAACTAGAGATAAACTGAAACTTAAAGAAATTCCCGAACTGTTGGTTAAAGCTTTTATTGCCATAGAAGACCGCCGTTTTTACAAACATCGCGGGGTTGATTATCAAGGTATTGTGCGATCGATTGTTTCTAATTTGATAGCGAGAGATTTAGTGCAGGGCGGCAGTACAATTACACAACAATTGGCTCGCGTTGTTTTTCTCAATCAGGAAAGAAGTATTAGGCGGAAGGTTCGGGAAGCTCTTTTAGCTCAGAAAATAGAGCGAGAGTTGAATAAAGATGAAGTTTTAGAAAGATATTTAAATCTGGTTTATTTGGGTTCGGATGCCTACGGAGTGGCAGATGCGGCTTGGGTTTTCTTTAGCAAAACAGTCGATCAATTAACTTTGGCAGAGATGGCAACTTTGGCGGGTTTGCCGCCGGCACCGAGCGAATATTCGCCTTTAGTTAATCCCGATATTGCTAAGAAACGCCGCAATCTTGTGCTGCAACAAATGCAGGAAGGGAAGGTAATTACAGAGGTTCAGGCGAAGCAGGCAATGGCGGAACCTATGGCGGTTAAACCAAGTCCGCCGAAGCGATTTAAAGTAGTCGCACCTTATTTTGCTAGTTACATTCGGAGGGAATTGCCGCGCTATGTTTCTCAGGATGCTTTGGAAGCTGGCGGTTTGACTGTCGAAACGACGGTGGATTTGAAGTGGCAGAAAATAGCGGAACAGGTGATTAAAAATGCGATCGAAGTTGATGGTCGCAGTCAGGGTTTTGAACAGGCAGCTTTAGTTTCTATGGACACTAAGACTGGGGAAGTTAAGGCCCTGGTAGGAGGTGGAAATTATAGAGAAAGTCAGTTTAATCGCGCTACGCAGGCTTTGCGGCAGCCCGGATCGACGTTTAAAGGGTTGGTTTATGCCGCGGCGATGGCGGCTGGTTTTTCTCCCTATGACGGTTACGAAGACGAACCAATTATTATCGACGGCTATCAACCGAATAATTATGGCAAAAAATTTAGCGGTTGGCGATCGATCTCTGATGCTTTGACGCGTTCGGTGAATGTGGTGGCGGTGAAGGTGTTGATCGATGTCGGGTTTGAACCGGCGATCAAATTAGCCCACGATATGGGAATTAAATCTAAATTGAGTCCGATTTATTCCCTAGCTTTGGGTTCTTCGGAGGTAAACTTGCTGGAGTTAACCAATGCTTACGGTACTTTAGCGTCGCAAGGGAATTTTATTGAAGCCCACGGAATTACTCGCGTAATTAATCAGCGGGGAGATGTGATTTATCAGGCTAATTTTAAACCGAAGCGGGTTTTGGATAAGGATAGTGCTGCGATTACTACTTGGATGTTGGAGGGTGTTGTGCAAGACGGTACGGGGGGGCCTGCTGCTTTAAACGATCGCGCTGTAGCAGGCAAAACTGGTACTTCGGAAAACGTGCGGGATTTGTGGTTTATCGGTTATATTCCGCAGGTGGTGACTGGCGTTTGGCTGGGGAATGATGACAATTATCCGACTTGGGGAACTAGCGGTACGGCGGCGTATAATTGGCGCGATTTTATGAATCAAGCTGTTAAGGGAATGCCCGTTGAGAAGTTTCCTAAGTTGCCGAAGCTGGAGGGCCGCAAAGGTAGTATTAAGGCGAAACCGGTGCAGCCTAATAGGATTATTCGGGGGATGATTGTG
Source organism: Microcoleus sp. A003_D6 (assembly GCF_036702825.1). Classification (NCBI taxonomy): domain Bacteria; kingdom Bacillati; phylum Cyanobacteriota; class Cyanophyceae; order Oscillatoriales; family Microcoleaceae; genus Microcoleus; species Microcoleus sp. A003_D6. Next base: position 4,342 of record NZ_JAUBWA010000232.1, read on the forward strand.
ACTGAGGATGGGGCGATCGTGCCTTACAATCCCAATCCTCAACCCCGGTATCGCGAGTGGCAAGAACCTGCTTATCAAGAACCTGCTTATCAAGAGCCTGCTTATCAAGAACCGGGATATTAAACTATCGGTTTGCAGTAAGGACTTTACTCCAATGGCACTGAAAAAGGCTTAATCACGCCCTCAGTTTAGCTTTCAAGACAGAGCGAGGTTCCTGCATTCGAGGATATGGTTTCGGTCTGCGTTTTAAAACCCTAGGTT
>NZ_JAUBWA010000233.1:0-4561 GCF_036702825.1 Microcoleus sp. A003_D6
GGCTTATGCTTGTATTTTTCCCAGCAAACGCCATCAGCCAGTTGGCAAAGATAGTGGAAAAACCAATCATATTGAAAGATTTAATAATACTTTGCGCCAACGTGTTTCTCGGCTCGTAAGAAAGACTCTCTCATTTTCTAAAAAGTTAGAAAACCATATTGGTGCTATTTGGTATTTTATTCATCATTACAACTATGTTTTGAGCCAATGAATATCTAATCACTACATATTTATTACTACCGGGGGGTTAGGGGGGATCGGGAAGACTATGAACTCAAGCAGTAGACCGATACTACATAAGACGTTAAGTTGACACCAAGACCCGCAGACAGTCGCCAGACTAAGTAGTTTTTCGATCGACTATACAGTAAATTCACTTAAACCAAAGTTTAGCCTAATTATTGCAAAACTTAGATACGCTCGATCGACCTTTTCCCTGCTTCACCTTTTTTTCAATCCCACAACCGCCTGCCTGCTTTGCCGCCCAGTCGCTGGTGAGTATCTTTGAGCAAAGTTGGGATGTCTAACTCTTCGGGACACCGGGGCAAACATTCGCCGCAATCCGTGCAGCGGTTGCCTTTGCTGCCTGGAAACCAGTGTCCGGCATTTTCAAACATGGCGTAGCGGTATTTGCCAAAGTCAGTCATGTCGCACCCGACGGCGAGATTGCGAAGCCGCAATACTTCGGGAATGTTGATGTTTTCCGGGCAAGGCAAACAGGCATAGCACTGGCTGCACTTGTCAGTTTTCAAATTGCCTGCAATAGCCGATTCTAGCCGATCGAACGCAGCGATTTCGGCGTTGGTGAGGGGAAAGTCGCGATCGCAATATTTCAGGGGTTGCTCTAATTCTGTCGCATTTGCAGGCCCCACACTCAAAGTCCCAATCCTAGTATCGCTCAGTAAAAACCGATAGTTCAACTCTAAAGGCGAGAAAGGCGAGCACAATTGTGCGAGAGTTTCCGGGGGCGTGTAGAGTTGCCCTCCTTTGTCTGCCGGGGAAATGATGAAAACGCCCATATCTTTGTGATTGGCGAGTTCAATTGCCGGGGCGTTGCGCTGAAAAAAATAGTAGTAATGCAGATTGACAAATTCAAACAAATCTGTATTGATTGCAGCCAAAATCAGATCCAGAGGCCCGTGAGTCGAAAAGCCGACGTGCCGAATGCGACCGTCAGCGAGGGCTTTGCGTACAGATTCCATGCAGCCTGTGGGCGATCGCACAATCGCCAAATGTTCCCAAGTATTCAAACCGTGAATTGCCAGACAATCGATACAGTCTAAATTCAGGCGTTTGAGGGATGCGTCGATGCAGCGTTCCATTGCTGCTGCATCCTCGGTTGGGGAAATTTTCGTGGTGACGTGGAGGCGCGATCGATCGACAGACAAACCAGCCGAGATGGCCGCACCGAGATATTCCTCGCTGCAACCGTAACCAGCCGCCGTTTCCAGGTGATTGATTCCCCGAGACACAGCCTCTTGTACAGTCTGACAGGCAGTTTCCTCAGAAGCCAAATAGCGCATGGTTCCCAAGGAAAATACAGACAGGTGCAAGTTAGTTTTGCCAAACCGTCGATAGCGCATAAATGTCAAGACGAAGTTTCGCCCTGGCTGAAGCCGCTTCTCTTGATCAAATCCTCCGGACGGAGGTTTGAGATAAATTCCCGGAAGGCCCGGCGTTCAGCTTCATCAGCATCTCGATCGACCGGTATCGAAGCATCGGCGACGACTTCTTCCATCACCCAGATGGGGCAGTTCGTCCGCAGGGCCAGGGCGATCGCGTCGCTGGGTCGGGCATCGATCTCTTTTTTAACTTCACCCTGACGGACGATCAGCACGGCATAGAAGGTGTTATCTTGCAGCGAGTGAATAACTATCCGCTCCAAGGTAAGATTCCAGGCCTCTAGGAAATTGACCATCAAATCGTGAGTTAAAGGTCGAGGAGGCTTGTTGCCTTCCAGAGCGCTAATAATAGCCTTTGCCTGCTCCTGACCGATGTAAATAGGCAAAGCGCGTCGCTCCGTAGCGTCTCTCAATAGGACAATAGGGCTGCGCGTGGCTGCATCTAAAGCAATTCCAGCGACTTTCATTTCAATCATTCGATCGGCCTCATAGAATTAAGAAACTGTAAGGCAGTAGAGAACTTGGACATAAAGATTACCTAAATCCAGTATGACTCGATCTTCGCCTGAATCTGCAACCGATCGGGGACTGTCGATTTTAGATTTTAGATTTTAGATTGACTTGGGGGGAGAGGGGACGGCAAAAGCTCCTGCGTCTGGTTTGTGGTTGTGGTTTGATTTAAATATAGCGATCGACTACGGAAAAATACTTATGTTTACAGGACTGATTCAATCTCTCGGAAAGCTGAAGTCGCTAGGCAACGATTACTTCCAAATTTCCAGCACCTCAAGCAACTCCTATCAGATTTTACAAGATTTAGCCGTTGGGGACAGCGTAGCCGTGGATGGAGTCTGTTTGACGGTGGTGGAAGTTCTGCCACAAGGTTTTGTCGCCGTCGCTTCCCCAGAAACCCTCCGCCGCACTACTTTAGGAGCATTCCCCGATGCTTTGGTGAACTTAGAAACCTCCCTGCGCGCGGGTAGCAAATTGGGGGGACATTTTGTAACCGGGCACGTAGATGCGATCGGCGCTTTAGCGACATCAACCCAAACCGCCAACGCTTGGGAGATGCGGTTTACTGCCCCACCAGCAGCAAATTCGGGATGGCAGCGCCAAATCGCACCTTACATCGTTTCCAAGGGCAGTATCGCCGTCAACGGCATCAGCTTAACCGTGGCAGATTGCGATGCTGACGGCAATTGGTTTGAAGTTGCGGTAATTCCCCACAGTTTTGGTGAGACAAACCTCAGCTATTTGCAACCGGGAAGTTTAGTTAATTTAGAAGCAGATATTCTGGGCAAATATGTCGCCAAATTTCTCCGCAGCGGCTCAAAATCCCATCCCGAACCGTGGGAAGAAAGCCCCACAATCAACAGTTTGGGAACAATTACACCAGAATTCTTAGCAGAACACGGATTTATTTAATCGCAGATCGAACTCGGCGGTTGAAACCGCTACTATACAAACGAAGTCCGCCTCCGCGGACTAAAGAATAAACTTGTCGGGTGCGTCGGCAGCGAATTATTCTATCAATAGACCTCTTGCAAAAATAATTAGAACGGGCAAGATGCCCGTTCCACAAGAAAAAATAACTCTTGTGGAACGGGCATCTTGCCCGTTCCATCAATTGATGAAAGGATTTTTGCAAGAGGTCTAATAATTGACGGCTAAAAGCAGAGACGCACCCTACTAACTCTTAATTCTCTCTCTGCGCTCTCTGCGCTCTCTGCGGTTCAATAATCCAACTCTATTCCCCAACAAAATTGTTTTTCTCCCAAAACAATCCCGCAGCAATTCCCGCCTGAGAAACTAAAAACAATCCTGCAATTAATAGCTTTTGAACGCCCGGTGCGTGGAAAAATGGATAAGTTAGCAAATTCAGATAAAATGACGGATGTTGCAGTTTCCCATTAGCCGCGCGTTTCGAGATAACTTGCTGAAACAAAAAAGCACCTCTACCGTAATTGAATTGCTGTTGCCAAAATTTGCGAAGAGTTAGTGCGTGGGAGTGATGGACTGTAACTTCGGGAGCGTAGATTGCGGCATTGCCCGAATGCAACCACCGATCGCAAAATTCCCGGTCTTCTCCAGCCGCTAGAGAAAAAGTCGTGTCAAAGCCGCCGATTTTTTGGAAAGCCTCAGCGGGAAGGGCAAAATTGTTAGAAGTGAAAAATTGCGCGCGATCGGCAATAGCATTATAGTAACTGTAAAGGTAATCGATCAGTTGCTGGCTGGCAGTAGAATAAATGTTATCCGGCAGCGCGTTTACAGTTCGACCTCCGATTAAACAATCTGGTGTTTCCCCAAATCGCTTTTCCAGATTTTGCAGCCAATCTACCCCCACAGTACAGTCATCGTCTGTAAACACTAAAAAATTGCCTTCTGCGGCAAAAGATCCAGTATTTCGCGCCGTTGCGGGGCCGGAGTTTGGTTGTGTCAAAAGTGTGAGATTTAACTGATTTTTAAAAGGGGAAATTGTAGTTTCTACAGAGATTTCGGTGCTGTCGTTGACGACAATGACTTGAAACTTATCGCGCGGATATTCCAGTTCCACAAAAGACTGAAGACACGCGGCTAATTTCTCGGGACGATTGTAAGTCGGAACAATAATTGAAAATAGAGTTTTAGCTTGGTTCATGATTAGTTCGCGATCGCACTCGCCCACAAATAAACCGGGTTTTTTAACCGAGATTGAGGGTTCTAAGCAAGTATTTGGGTTGAAAAACCCGGTTTCTGAACACCGGTTCGTCCAGGACTAATTATAACTCAATACGGTTCACTTAACACTATTTATGCCCCGGATATCCCCCTAAATCCCCCTTAAGAAGGGGAGTAGGGGTTGACTTTGAGAGTTCTCTTGTTCCCCCCTTTTTAAGCTATGCTTTATAAACATCTTTCTTAACAAAAAAGTTGACAAAAGTAACTACTTATGTAAGAGC
>NZ_JAUBWA010000234.1:0-4406 GCF_036702825.1 Microcoleus sp. A003_D6
GTGCGAGTGGAGTTTAGTAGATGTTGAAGGAGAGAAGGTGGTTCCTTACCGGGATACTACAGGGTTTGGCCGAGTTGATAAGAGAGAATGTGGCGGCGATGCAGTCGGTGTTGTCCATTCCTGACCGGGGTACGCCCCGCAAGAAAGCGCGACTATGCAGTTCTCCGGCTGCTGTGGGACAATGCGCTGCGCCGGGGGGAGATCAGCGGAGCCAATGTAGGCGACTTTGACCCGCGCGCCCGAACTCTGAACATTTATGGCAAAGGCAGGGGAACTCAAGCGCAGCTAATTGACTTGCACTGCGCGACGGCAGATGCGATTTCTGATTGGCTGAGCGTGCGGGGAGCTGCAATGCCCCTCGATCCTTTATTTATCGCTTTGACAAAGCGGGAATACGGATTGAGGTTGAGTGGGTATGCTATTTACAAGCTTGTTTTCTCAACTTGCACGGCCCTGCGGGAATTCCTAAAAGAATCAGCCCGCACAGAATACGCCACGCTGCAATTACGACTCTGTTAGATGCAAGCAACGGCAATACGCGAATGGCGCAGAAGTTGAGCCGCCATACGAGCTCGAACGTCCTTAATTGCTACGATGACAATCGGCAGAGCTTACAGTGGGAAGCGTCGGGGCTGCTGGCTAGTTTGGTGCGCTAAGTCAATATATGAAATAGTTTTACTTGGTAATTAGGGTTGACCAATAAGAGTAAAGGCAGCCCAAGCTCTGGAATTGTTTGGGTGTTGCTGCATTATTGTTAACATTGCGCTTCGCAACGCTTGGGCTTTATTCAACTTGCGCTTGTAGAAATTTTTATAGAATTCAGTCATCAATTCAGCGGTGGGGGCATCTGGTACAGCCCACAAAGAAACTATTATACTGGGTACTCCAGCAGAAATTAGGGAGCGAGACAACCCAATGACCCCATCTCCTGCTAATCGACCTCTCCCCGTGTCACAGGCACTTAGAACTACCAATTCGGCATTTAATTTTAGCTCTTTAATTTCTCCGGCTGTGAGCAGACCATTATCTTCCTCCTCAGATGCCAGAACGATCGCGCCCGGTATTCCTAGTCTCTCAAAATCATCCAGTAACCCATGAGTTGCTAGGTGAATAATTCCTGAAGAGGGCATCTGTTGCAAAATGGCTATCTTGGTGGCTTTGTCACCAATAATAGGTTGAGTATTCAGGAGAGATGCAATGTCTTTTGCTTCTCTTTCAGCACCTGGTAGAGGTCTTAACGATTTCAGACAGTCTTGTAAAAGTAAGGATTTGTCATAGCTACCTCCAGAACAGGTTGTGCATACAGATTTTGCCGTCTTTATTGTTTGAGGACTATCGAATTGAGGTGATTGACCGCTCTCCAAAGCAATCTTGGGCATAGTAGGATTGCCGACCACCAGTGCTTTTACCTCTGCTAAATTTGGGTCTTGTTTTTGTTTTTTTTTCCCGCAGTGACGCTGAAAGGTTTTGAGTTATAGCTAGGACCTGAATCGAAGGAACTGTAAGAATGGTGTGCTTTTCAATTAAGTACCGACCTGAAGCATCCCAAAACGCAGGAAAGGGAACGAGAAATAGAGGTCCAGTAGGAATGAAGATGACGTGAGAATTAGTATCTGTTGGTAAGAGGTCAGCAATCGGTTCGATTAGAAATTCGTGGAGTTGCCTTAATTGTTGGTTGTTGATTGATGAAACTTCATCGCTGGTTACTGCGAAAGCATCTCGACCCCTTACACCTATGGATTCACGGGCGAAATCAACGAATTGTCCCAGGGGTGTATTCTGTTGCTTTAAAAAGGTGATATCGACTGAGCGAAAGGTGACGCAGCCTGTGGGCTGAATTACCCAAATTAAGAGGTCTGTATTTCGATATTTTGGTTGTCCTTGTCCTTGTAAACTATGGTAAATAACCGAGTATTCAACTAGAGTTGCATTTTGTTGTTTTGCGATAGATTTTATTTTTTCTAAAGTGGTATAATCCGAGGGAGGTTGAGTTGAAAAACGGGTCGTCAGTAATTCTACAACCCACATTCCGCACTTCAATAGCACTACAGAATATAGTATATTGCTATCCTGACATGACTAAGTAAAAATACTTACAAGGCTTGAGGTCAAAAAAGTGAGACAATCAAAAAAACGTCAAAAATATTATCTAGCTAAAAAATGTCTCCAACTTCAGAAATAACAATCAAAAATATCGATCACTTAGGAATAGTAGCTGGACTCATTGATGAGATAGGAATAGTTGAAACAATCAACTCTAAATTAGGAATAGATGTTCGGGAAAAAGTCTCATCTGGAATATTAGTGAAAGCTATTTTAATCAATGGATTAGGGTTTGTGTCAAGACCTTTGTATCTATTTAGTCAATTTTTTGAAGACAAAGGAATCGAAACCTTGTTAGGTGCGGGGATAAAAGCGGATTATATAAATGACGATAAAATTGGAAGAGTTATGGATAAATTATCTAAATATGGATTAAATAAAATATTTATGGAAATTGTGTTATCTGTGATTAAGAAGTTTCAAATAGAGCTAAAATATGCTCATTTAGATTCTACATCATTCCACCTACATGGGGAATATAAAAACACAAAAAATCACAACAAAGAAACAGAAATAATCAAGTCACTTCCAATAAATATAACCAGAGGATATTCGAGAGATCATAGAGCTGACTTGAAACAAGTTGTATGTGATTTAATAGTAAATAGTGAAGGCTTGCCATTATACACAAGAGCTGGAGATGGAAATGAAGCAGACAAAGCCGTATTTGGGAAGATATTAGTAGAGTTTAAAAAGCAGATAAATTTTGACAGCATTATGGTCTGTGACAGTGCATTATATAGTCAAGAAAATATCCAGTTAATCAAATACATCAAATGGATCAGCAGAGTGCCGATGACCATAAAAAAGGCGAAAGAATTAGTACAATCGGTAGAAATAGCAGAGATAGATGTCTCAGAAAAGAAATCAAGAGCAGCACTCAAACTAGACGGATATAAATGGAAAGAAGAAATAGTAAATTATGGGGGAATCAAACAAATTTGGCTAATAGTATCAAGCGAAAAAAGAAAAGAAAGTGATTTAAAACAACTAGAAAAACAGATAAAAAAGGCTAGAGAGCGAGTTGAAAAACTGGTCAAGGAATTAAACCAAGAAAAATTTAATAGTCCAGAATCAGCTCGATATAAACTAAAAAGTATCAACAAAAAGCTCAAGCTGTTTGAAATCAAAGAAATTCATGTAAGCGCTGAAGCTGAAAACGAATCAAAAATACTCAGGCTATTTATCAAATAGAAGGAGTAATTTATCAAAAAGTATCAGAGATAGAAATCCTTAGAAAATCGGCAGGTAAATTTATTTTAGCGACCAACCTAGTTGACGACAATAAATTAGAACCATCAGAAATTCTGAGCAATTATAAAAATCAGCAGTGTTGTGAAAGAGGATTTCGATTCCTGAAAGATCCGTTGTTTTTCGCCGATATTTTTTTTGTGGAAAGCCCAAAAAGAGTTGAGACAATGTTATGTTTAATGTCTCTATCCTTGTTGGTTTATAGTCTCGGTCAACGACAACTCAGAAACCAATTAAAAGCAGCTCAAGTCGGCATCAAAAATCAACTAGGAAAATTAACTGAACGACCCACATTAAGATGGATATTCCAAGTTTTTGAAGGAATTCATATTTTAACTTTAAATGGGACAAATCAAATAGTTAATTTAACAGAAGAACGCAATTTTATCTTGAAGAATTTGCCATCATCTTGTCAAAAATATTATCTACTTTCTTAATTGCTACCACAAAATAGAGTCAAAAAAAATATTAACATCAAAAGGGGAAGTAATTCTGACTCAACTTTTTAGTGCTTTACATAAACCATTTTATGAATCAAAGATTTAATATCTTATTTATTTCTCTTATTTCCGCAAACTAAGTTCAGTATTTTTTCTGAATTATCCTGGTTTTTGGCTTTTTCGGTATTCTATTTTATCGTACTTCAACTTGAAGTGCGGAATGTGGGTTTTAATGAAAGATTCTAAAACCGCTCTTTCTTCCTCCATATCTTTCTGTGGCAGTTGTAAGTTATTCATGTTTTTCATTGTCAATACTTCGGACAGTTTTTTAAAGGCACTATCAGCCTTACGGAGGAAGCCCTGCCATTTTTAACGCATTTTCTCAAACTTAGCGCTGAACTTAAACGTTGAAAAAATAGTCCAGTATATAGCCAGCAAGGGTTTCGGACACTCGACTCGATCTAAAACTGTCCGAAGTATTAATTGTTACAATCAATTATTCCATATAATTATATCATAAGTGTAGATAATGACTTCAATACTCCGGACAGTTTTTAAGCAGCGAGAGTACCATAGGATAAGACTGACGGAAGGTTAGGGTGATTTAAAATT
>NZ_JAUBWA010000235.1:0-4302 GCF_036702825.1 Microcoleus sp. A003_D6
TTTACTCTCTATCTTGATTCTTTTGACGAGGTTAATAGTGCTTTAAGCTTTCAAACTATTCTTTTTTCTAGGTTCAGTTTTTTGCCTTTAGTTCGTGGTTCAGTGAACCGCTTCCCTTCTGGCGCTTTATTAATATACTTATTTCGCAAGGGGTTGTCAAGCGTTTTGCCAAAATATTTTTGACTTTTTTTTGAACCTATACACACCAAGGGTTTGAGCTGTTTGTTTCCAATCCTGCCTCCGCTGGCTGACTCCTCTTTCCGGGTAGGGGTCTTTTTTTTGGGCAAGATTGGACTTTTGAGGGGAGTATCTACGGCGCATGGGTAGAATATCTCTACGTGTAGATGTTCTATATATAGATGTTCGATCGCCCGCTCATGAAAAAACTTACAGCCTGCCCTAGTGGCTTATTCATTATCTGCGCTTCACTGCTGCTGGCTTGCAGTCAGGCGAACACTCCCCAAACCTCTACTACAGCATCTCCGGCAACTTCGCCATCTCCCGGTGCTTCGCCAGAGGGTTCGCTTGGTGGGGGGAGTTCCAACACTATATCTATAGGTATTGGGGTGGCCCAAACTAGCAATGTGGCTTTACTGGGTCAGGAACAGGTGGCTGGGGCAAAAATAGCTGAGAAATATTTCAACGATAAGGGCGGTGTGGATGGGACGCGGATTAAACTGGTATTCCAAGATACGGGTGGAGACGAACAAGGGACGATCAATGCTTTCAATACTCTGATCAATCAGGATAAGGTGGTGGGTATTGTGGGGCCAACCCTGTCACAACAAGCTTTTAGTGCCGATCCGATCGCCGATCGCGCCCAAGTTCCCGTGATCGCACCCTCCAACACAGCTAAAGGCATTCCCCAGATTGGCGATTATGTCGCCAGAGTCTCCGCGCCCGTGGCCGTGGTAGCACCTAACGCAGTTAAAGCGGCCCTCAAGCAAAATCCCAATATCAAAAAAGTAGCCGTGTTTTTTGCTCAGAATGATGCTTTTAGCAAATCTGAGACTGAAACTTTTCAGACAACGGTTAAAAATATGGGACTGGAATTGGCAACAGTCCAAAAATTCTTGACTACTGATACAGATTTCCAATCTCAAGCCACTAATGCGATCAATGTCAAGCCCGATTTGATAATTATTTCCGGGTTGGCGGCAGATGGAGGCAATTTAATTAAGCAGTTGCGGGAGTTGGGCTACAAAGGCGTTATTATTGGGGGCAACGGTCTGAATACTTCTAATGTGTTTGCGGTTTGTAAAGCACTCTGTGATGGAGTTTTGATTGCCCAAGCCTACAGCCCGGAATATGAAAATGAAGTTAATAAGGCTTTTCGCGATGCTTATCGCGCTCAATTTAAGAAAGAACCGCCTCAGTTTAGCGCTCAAGCTTTTACTGGCGTACAAGTTTTTGTTGAGTCATTAAAGGCACTTAATGCTAAGTCGAAGGTTAGCGAAAAGCCTTTGGCCCAATTGCGTACAAATTTGAATCAGCAGTTGTTGGGTGGAAAGTACGATACGCCTTTGGGGGAAATTTCTTTTACGCCGGAAGGTGAGATTAATCAGAAAGAGTTTTATGTGGCACGAATTAAGATGGAGGCGGATGGCAATAATGGTAAGTTTGAGTTTTTGAAATGAAGGCACGACACGGATTTGACACGGATACACGGATGAGTTATTGAGTGTGAGTCTGAGGTTAACCCCGCTGCCCCCTTGGGGGAAGTCAGAAGTCAGAGTAAAAATTGTATGTTTTTTGTTGTTGAATGATTTGGCTGTGATGCTCAATTTTTAACGGGTGATGGACTTAACTCTGTTTTTGCAACAATTTTTGAATGGTTTGTCGATCGGCAGCGTGTATGCTATTTTTGCCTTGGGATACACGCTGGTCTTTTCTATTCTCGGAATTATTAATTTTGCTCACGGTGCAGTATTTACTTTGGGTGCTTATTTCACCTATGCGCTGATGGGAGGTGCTTTCGGTTTTAATGGGTTGTGGGCTAATGCTCGAATTCCCGTGCAGTTGCCTTTTGCTGTGGCGTTAATTTTGGGAAGTGTCATGGCTGGTTTGGTGGGAGTAATTGTTGAACGAATTGCTTTTTTGCCTTTGCGCCGCCGACACTCTGATTCTCTGCTGACTGTGGTTTCTAGTTTGGGTGTAGCAGTTGCGATCGCCAATATCATCCAATATCTTGTCGGTGCGGAAATTTACACTTTTCCTGCTAACACTTACGGCTATTTACCCGCTGCAATTAACTTCGGAACAGCGGATAAACCTATTCCGATTCGGACTGTTCAAATAGTAATTTTTGTGGTATCAGTTGCGATTGTATGTGTCTTAACTTACTTAATAAATTTCACTAAATTTGGCAAAGCAATGCAGGCGGTGGCTGAAGATGCTACTACTTCTAGTCTGTTGGGTATTGATACTGACAGATATATTGTTTTGACGTTTTTTGTGAGCAGTTTTCTGGCTGGTTTGGCGGGGGGTTTGGTGGGTTCTAGTGTGAGTATTGCTGGGCCTTATTTTGGGATTGCTTTTGGTTTGAAGGGTTTGGCTGTGATTGTGCTTGGTGGGTTGGGGAGTATTCCTGGGGCTGTTTTTGGTGGGTTTATGATTGGTTTGGTGGAGGCTTTTGTGCCTGGTGATTTTTCGGCTTATAAGGATGCTGTGGCTTTTGCAATATTGTTTGTGATGTTGTTGGTTAGGCCGCAGGGTTTGTTTGGGCGGCGTTTGATTGAAAAGGTGTAAAATGGATAATTCGGTGATTGAAATTGGGGCAACCACGGGGGTATTGCTCCTACAGAAACTAATTAGATCGGAATGATTTAACCGCAGAGTACGCAGAGTACGCAGAGAAAGAGAAGAGAGAAATGAATGATTATGATGGGACTGGATTTGAGATAAAGTTGGTATTTAAGTATGTTTATTATTTAAAATAAAGTTATGGCTGCATTTTTTACTACTTACGGGTTTCTGATTGTCTCGATGTTGTTGGGTGCAATGTTGGGATTGTCGTTATATTTGCCTTTGATGACTGGGCAGTTGTCTCTGGCTAGCCCGGGTTTTTATGCTTTGGGTGGCTATATTGCGGCGATTTTGTCTGCGACGGTGTTTCAAACGACGGGGGGTTTGTTTCCGCTGCCGCTGCTGTTATTGGAGATGATAATTGCAGGGGCTGTTTCGGGGTTGCTGGGTGTTTTGGTTGGTATTCCGGCGCTGCGGTTGAGGGGGATTTATTTGGCGATCGCTACTATTGCTTTTGTGGAGATTCTGCGGGTATTATCGCTGAATCTGGATATCACTGGCGGGGCTGTGGGCATTTTTGGGATTCCGCAACCGTTTGCGACGCCGATCGAGTATTTGTGGATTGTACTGCCTTTGCTGCTGGTAAGTATGGCGATTCTCTACCGGCTGGAACGGATTCGGGTGGGGCGGGCTTTTGCGGCGATTCGGGCTGATGAGTTGGCGGCTGATGCGATCGGCATTAACCCAACTTTTTATAAGGTTTTGGCTTTCACGTTAGGTGCTGTTTTAGCTGGTGTTGTCGGTGCAGTTAGTGCCCATTTTCTGAATACTTGGAATGCCCGTCAAGGTACTTTTGATGCTAGTATTATTTACTTGACTTCTGTGTTGATTGGTGGTAGTAGAACGTTTTTGGGAGCAGTTTTGGGCGGGATGGTGTTTACTGCTTTGCCGGAGGTTTTGAGGGGGATGGCGACTATTCAGGGATTGCCGATTTGGTTGGCACAATTTCTGCGGGATGGGCGGTTAATTATTTTTGGGTTGCTGATTGTTTTGGGGACGATCTTTTTTCCGCAAGGTTTGGTGACGCCGGAGTTGTTGAAGAGGTGGAGGAAGGGCGATCGTACTTCTTGACGTAACACCTGGGAAATAGCTATTGTTGTACGGTCGGTCATGCTAGGGAAACAAACCTAAACGAATCCATAATTGTCGCGCTATTAACTGTGTTGGAGAGTTTATTTCCAAACTTGTAACTGTTACTCTACCTGTAGGTGTGATTCCGACAATTGCACCAGCCTCCGTTTCCACTTGAAAATGCTCATTCCATCTCTCTTGTCTTGGGTGAAAAAGGGAAACTTCTGTCTTAGAGGTAGAATCAAGTCCACTGATGTTAGTCCCTTTACGAAGGTTACAAGAGCGACAAGCTAATGCAAGGTTTGACATTCGATCTTTACCACCTCGATAAAGTGGAACGATATGTTCAACCCCACATTCCGCAGATGTGATTCATCTTACTGGTATTTTTGAGAAATTCCAGCCATCCAACTTTTTTAGTCTAAT
>NZ_JAUBWA010000236.1:0-4294 GCF_036702825.1 Microcoleus sp. A003_D6
TTGCACACTTTCAGCGCCGTCACGAGCCAAAGTCTTTTGATGTAAGGGTTTTAGGCTTTTTCAGCAAGCCCTAATTATGCTTTGAAATTTGAAGGTTTAGTTTTTAGTAAATTTATAGACGATAAAACCTTGGCACTAAATGAGTCAAAATTACTGCAAACTGTGAAAAACAACTCTCAAAAACTGGGACTTGATGAGGCAGAAATTATAGCCAAGATGGATAGCTTAAAAACAAATGCTCAAGATATGTGGTATATTTGTTGCGGTCACGATATGATTTGTATTTTGTCGATCGCACTTTGCAAAGCATTAGGTTCGTGCAACTCCAAAACAGTTGAGCCAAATGTACTCGAACAAAACTTAAGACTTGCCTACGAATCTTCTTATTTCTGCAAAACACAACTGTATGCAGCTATTCAACAGTGGGAAAAAAACAATCAACCGTTTCAGGTGCTACCTAATCCGTAACTTCAACCCTCCCAAAAACTTCCCCTACAACCAACCGAGTTCCATTCGCAAAATCCACCCCCGACTGCACCTTTTTCCCCGCCAACTGCACCTCCCGCAACAATAATAAACCATCGCCGGTTTGCACGATCGCACCCAAGCCCTTCACAACCCTGACAACTTCCCCATTTGCGCCCGACAACTGCGACAAAACAGGCCAATCGCGTTCCAAAACCCTCAACTCAGGCGGCATTTGCAGCCAATATTCCGGCGCGACGGGTACTGTCGCCATCACCTTCAAAGAATTGCCGCGAAAAGTCGTCGTACAATCCGGGAAAAAGCCCCTAACTTGATTGTGAAGCGCGATCGCACTTTTCGACCAATCCAACACAAAATCAGCACTCTTAATCATCGGCGCGTAAGTCGCCTCAGCATCATCTTGAACAACAGCCTTAACTTCCCCATCCCTCAATTCAACCAAAGTTTCCACCAACAAATCCGCCCCAACTTCCGCCAACCTATCCGCCAAAGAATCAGCATTATCCAACAGTGAAATACCAGCAAAAGCCTTCAATAGCATCGCCCCAGTATCCATCCCAGCATCCATCAGCATAGTAGTAATTCCTGTTGTCTTTTCCCCGTCAAAAAGACAGCGCTGAATCGGCGCCGCACCGCGATACTTCGGCAAAATCGAACCGTGAACGTTAACGCAAGCTAAACTAGGAATATCCAGAATTGCTTGAGATAGAATCTGACCGTAAGCCACCACCACAAAAACATCAGCCTCCGCTTCCCGCAGTTTGGCAATAGTTTCCGCATCCTTCTTAATACGCTGCGGTTGCAAAACCGGGAGACTGTGATTTAAAGCCGCCATTTTGACAGGTGAAGGCATCAATTTATTGCCCCTTCCCCGGCGTTTATCTGGCTGAGTCACCACAGCCACTACCTCGAATTCGGGATGGCTTAGCAGACTGGATAAAGTAGGAACAGCAAATTCGGGAGTGCCAAAAAAGACAATTTTCATATATTTTTAGTTAAGTAGGACTGATCCAAAAAACCATAACATATTATAGAGCTGGATTTAGCCAGCATATCTACAAAACGGCAGTTTACAGCGACAAAACCGCATTATAATGTGTTTTAATCACTAGATTTTAGCGGTCGAGTTCCTCGCCAACACTAGGGAAGCAAATATTTCTTTTCGCAGTTTCCAAGTGTTACCATGCTTCAAATGTGCAGCCCAACTTTGCAGCGACTGGGTGATTTTTAACAAATCAATTTTGCCCTCATAATATTCTACCTGCATTTGTCGCACTCGTCGCTTTCCTCGCCGCAAGTTTTCTGTCCTCACTCGAATTCTGTCAGGTAAAATGCGGAAGCCCAGAAAATTTGCGCCTTCTTTTGTCTCAAACAACTGGCTTTTAATCGGATGAATCTTTAACCTCAAATTGACTAAATATTCCTCAACACCAAGCCTTGCATCTGCTAAAAATCCTCGGTCATCTGAGAACAAGGCAAAATCATCTACATAACGCACATATTTTTGAACTTTTAGCTGTTCTTTAATATAATGATCGAACCCATTTAAGTAAACATTAGCGTAAAATTGGCTGCTTAAATTACCAATTGGTAAACCGCGCCGCCGATTCACGGGGGTTAGTAAATCGTCTCCACGAAAATACTCGATAACGGGTTCCTGTGCGTTGCTGTTGTTGATGATTTTATCCACAAGCCAAAGGGTGTCGGGACATTTTAATTTCCGGCGTACCAAGGCTTTTAAAATCTCGTGGTCAATGCTGGGAAAATACTTCTTAATATCGCACTGTAAAACATAACGACTAGAACGGGCAAATTCCGTAAAGCGACGCAACGCCCGGTGAGTGCCAAAACCTACTCGATTGGCGTAGGAATCGTGAATAAAAGTGCGATCGAACAGCGGTACAATAATATTGCAGAGGGCATGATGCAGGACTCTATCTCGGTAGGGTGCAGCAGAAATCATCCGTCGCTTGGGTTCGACAATTTCAAAGGTTCGGTATGCGCCCGGAGTGTAGGTTTTATTAGCTAATTCAGCTTGCAGTTTCAGGAGTTCGGTTTCTAGGTTGTAGTTGAAGGCTAAAACATTATGGCGGAATCGCTTGCCTTTTTGCGCTTTTCGTGCTGCCACTAACAAGTTCTCGAAACTGATGATTTCAGACCAAAGATTGTCGTATCGTTTCATGGAGATGACCGCTTTTTTTGCTGTTTAATCCAGCCACCCAGTTCGCTACCGATGTCGTTGACTAATTTTACTACATATTCGTAACGCTCGATAGACATTAAATCAAATTCTCGTAGGAGTCGGGTTTGATGGCGCAAGATGTCTATTTTTCCGTTTAAATTTTCCAGTTTTCCTAACTTTTCTTGGGCGTACCGGGCTAAAATTAGCTCTTCTAAAATGTCATATAGACCGCCAATCATTCTATCGCCTAATGTAAATTTGTGAGTGCGGGGCAGGCGGTTTAAAATCGGTACATACCATTTGATTAAATCGTAGGTTTTTTGAATGATTGGCAATTCATTCATGGTACAGTAATATATTCAGGACTTATGCAGGTCGAGGCCAGAAACCGGGTTTCTTCGTAGATATAGTTGAGAAACAACGATTTTTCATAGAAACCCGGTTTCTTTGCGTTAGTCCTAATATTGTAAATCGGGCAACTCTTCGGAATCCCTACCAAGCTACCCGATTTGGTTTTATTTTCGGATGAAGTCGCCCCCATCACGGGAACAAGTCTGGACTCTTCTTACACGCCCGACAAATTCCCATTTGCCAGTTCAGATAGCGAAGAGTGCTCACAGGGAAGACAGGGAGGAAGGGACAGCCAAAGCTACCGCTACACGAAAACCCCTGTTCCTGTTCGAGTTGCCCGCAGAGTTGTAGTTGCGGTTGGCAGCACGGCAATTGACCGCATTGTTGTTCCACGAACCTCCACGCTGCACTCGGAAGTGCTTGTCCCTTCTCCACCCCCTCACTTGCGCGAGAAAAATGGATACTTTTTTACCATCTCAGAAAAGTGGCGATTTGTAAAGCCATTTTTGAAAAAAGTTTTCGCTCAATTTACTCTATGGGGGATTAATGCCATAAATAAATTTAGGTAATTAATTTGGTTAATAGACAAATGTTGTGGAGGCGCAAATTTTATTCGCCAGAATTGTCTTGCTGATTCCGTTGATTTAACAAGATATCAAGCATCCGCACCGTCTCCGTTCTCAAACCGTCAATATTAGTTTGTTGTCTGTCTATTCTTTCCTCTATTTCCAGCATTCTTTCTTGTTGTTGAGCAATAAGTTGCAACATTTGCTGTCGCTCTTCTCTGGCCTCTGCTGCCACATTTGCTAAAGCTTGAATGACACGAGCATTACTATCTGCTATATTCGCTGTCTCTTTTAGCTGCTCGGCGAGGCGGTCTATTTTATCATCATCCCAGCGTTCTGTCGCCATAGACTTTTTTAGACTTTACTTTCTTAGTATTTCAGAAAAATGAATACTTTTTCTAGTATAGCATTCGCCAGAATATTTAAAACAATTTAGTAGGGGCGGGTTCGCCCACATATTTGCCACTCACCAATAATCTGAATAAACCCGCCCCCACCCCACCAATAACCCCAAACAACTCTTATATTCCATCAATTATTTAACATCTGGGTGGGGATGGGGCGGGTTTATATAATTTGTCGATGGGTAGCAAATATTTCGGCGAACCCGCCCCTACCGCAATTATGTCTATTAGACATCTCCAAAAACTTCAATACACTTCTGTGACTAAGTTTCAAGCTGGTGAACGCCATTCCAAGCAGACCTCAG
>NZ_JAUBWA010000237.1:0-4242 GCF_036702825.1 Microcoleus sp. A003_D6
AAAGCATTCAGCCAAGTTCCCAGATTGTAAATTGTATCGCTTCCTTGCTGCGACAGCAATTCATCCAGTTTTTTTAAGTGCAATTCATATTCTTCTGGAGTCATTTTGGGTTGAGCTATAGCTTCTGCTATATCGCTGAGTGCCTGCTTCAGCAGTTCAGGTTCCGGGTCTATTTCCTCTATAGTCGCCGTTATATATGCGGCTGACAATGCCGGGTTTTTTCTCAAAGATTCAATCAAAAACGGATGATAAGGGAGACTTTTAGCCATTGTTTTAAATCCTGTTGTAATCTGTCCAGTATTCTTTTGCTTGGAGGATATCTCGGTTTTGAGTGCTTTTATCTCCACCGCAGAGGAGAATCACAATTGTTGTTCCTACTTGCCCAAAATAGATTCGGAAACCAGGGCCATAGTCGATTCTGAGTTCGCAAACTCCTTCTCCGACTGAACGATAATCTCCCAAATTGCCACTAACAACCCGCTTTAGCCTAGATATAATCTTGGCTTGAGTATTCGCATCTTTGAAGGAATCAAACCACTCATCAAAAGGTACTCTGCCATCTGAGGTGACATAACGCTGAATTTCCTTGGGTTGGACTTCTGGCATAATTGTATTATAGTACGTCACTCATCCCTGTATGCTGGCAATTAATTATACTCAAGAAATGCTACAGGGGAAAGATGGAAAAACTTAGCTAACTTTTGAATTTGACCGGCCGTCAGTTCCCGCTTTCCATTCATCACCTCAGATACCCAAGACTCGGATTCAAAAATATCAACCAAATCTTTTTCTTGAATATTGTCCTCAACCATCAATGCTTTCAGTAGTGCGATACCTTTCAAAACTGGCATTGGCTCATGTTTTTGTTCGTAATCATAAACAAGAGTACCCAACACGTTTAAGTAATCCCGATCGTCCTGCGTGAGATTGCTCCGACTCACAATAGAATCAATCCGATTTTGTGTAGCAATTAACTCAACTTCACAAGTAATTGGACGCGGTGGAAAAGTTGTGATTATCTCAATATAGTAGCTACTAGGAGTTTTTAAACCAGTCGTCATTTTTCCAGTTATCCTTATTATATTCTGCATGATTTAAAACACAGCGGACAAACACTATCTGGTATTCATAATCGATAAAAGCAATTAACCGATAGTTATTGCCACCAATATTAAATACCGTAAAGTTACCTACTAAGTCAGCCGAAGGAAATACTTTACGAATATCTACTAAACTTTGCCATTCAGCATCACAACTACGCTGATACCACAACAACAGACTTGTTTCAGCATTGGGGTGTGTTTCCCAAAATTCTTTTAGTCGTTTTCGGCTAATGACACGCATGACACTATTATAATCTAATTTACTAAACGCGACTTAGTGAATTCTCACATTCTTGATTTTGCTGTCGTGTTGTATGACTCATCGCATCAGCCAAATGTTTTTTCAAAGTCGCCTCCGGTAGCGGCCCTTTTAAATGACTCCAAGGCAAAACCCGATCCAATTCCCACTCTTGAAAAACATAAAAATCCATCTCCGGCAACTGTCCCCGCAACTCCTTAAAAGCCCGTCGATAACTGCCCAAAGTATCGCCGTAATGCCGCACTAATTCCAACAGCCGAGACAACCGCCGATCGCCCTTCGACAACAAACCCTGAATCACCGACCAGTTATAGCTTTCCGGTCTAAATTCTAAACCCAACTTCCGCAATTCTTTATCCAAAAACTTCAGTCTCTTCTCCGCATCTTTATTCACTCCAAACCACTGAAAAGGAGTGTGAGATTTCGGCACAAAAGTGCTGCAACCAAAAGTTAATCGCAAACCGGGAGCCGCTTTTTTCACAGCCCGCATCATCGCCACTGTCTCCTCTAAATCCTCCATTTCTTCGCCGGGAATTCCCGCCATCCCGTAAAGTTTAATTCCCTTTAAGCCACCCGCCTTAGCATTGATAGCAGCTTGGATAATTTCGTCATTTGTGAGTTTTTTGTTAACAATTTTGCGTAGGCGATCGCTCCCGCTTTCCACCGCAATTGTCACAGATTTGCTATCTCTGTTTGTCAATATTTCTGCTAGCTTAACTGTCACCGTATTCGTCCGTACCGAAGAAAGACTCAGCCGCACGCCGTCGTATTTCGGATGATTCAAATGATCCAGCAACGCTTCAAATTCCGGGTGCTGAGTGACCGAAGCACCCAACAAACCCAAACGATTAGTCACAGCTAAACCGCGATCGATCGCCGGAATTAACGAATCCTCCAAACTCGCAGTTCTAAACGGCAAAGTCAGATAACTTGCCAAACAAAAACGGCACATTTCTGGACAACTGCGAACCACTTCCACCATGTAAATATTTTCCCAAGCCGCCTTTTCTGTCACCACAGTGGAAGCAGATAAAGTATTGCCGCGATAAGTCTGTTTTTCAACCATACTGGGAATTCCAGAATCTACCGGCTGAATCGATTTAATCCCCTCAGTCGCATCCAGATAAGTTACTTCGTACAAACTGGGAACGTAAACCCCCGGAACTTGGGCTAAATGCCGCAATTTAGTTTGTCTGTCGGCGGTACGGACTTCTTTAAAAGCATCAATAAAATTGTCAATAAGATGTTCGCCATCTCCCAGCAAAATCACATCAAAAAAATCTGCAAAAGGTTCGGAATTAGCCGTAAAAACCGGGCCGCCCCCGAATACGATCGGATGATTGTCAGTTCGTTTGGATGCCCAAATCGGAATTTCTAAAGATTCTAATAAATTGAGAATATTTACATAGTCTAGTTCCCAAGAAAGCGAAAATCCCAGTAATTCTGGATGTCGGGGAAGTGGTTCGCGGATATCAGTAAATAAACGGCCCACTTCAATATCCGATCGCACAGCCAAAGTGGCCCACACTATCTGGTAGCCGAGACTGGTAATACCAACCGTGTACTCGTTGGGAAAAGCAAAAATAGTCGGGATAGCATCACCATCCGGGGTTGCGGGGGCAAATAGCAGGCGTTCTTGAGCAAAGGGATTAGGAGTCATCCGATTTTAGATTTTAGATTTTAGATTTTAGATTATGGAATTTATCCTGCGGATAAATCCGGGGGTTTGCGACCAAATTGCTTTGGATCGCGGGCCAGTCTAGCCTTAGCAATAAAAAATTTAATTATAGCTCATAAATGGCTCTCACCTTAAGTTGATACCTATACATTCTGACAGCAGACAACGGACAAATGACCGAAAGCAATTGGTGGCGAAGCCCCTGGATTCATCAGCGGATCTGCAAAAAAAGCTCCGCACCCGATAAACCTGAGAACGGTACAGCCGGTGGGTGGATTAATTAATCTAAAATCTAAAATCTAAAATCTAAAATCGATTGACTTCTTAAAAGTTACTCTGGATCGCAAATTAAATAACTTACAATTTTAATTGTTATTGTAGGATGGGCGTCCCGCCCAACCCCTACTCCCCACTTTCAAGAGTGGAAGTTATTAAATTTTCATTCCTCTGAAATAGAATCGCGATCGTCCCGGCTTCTCGGCGGCGGTGCACTGTGAAAAGTTGCAATCAGCAAACAGATAATCCCAGCATTAATAAACACATCGGCTAGATTAAATACGGGGAACCGAATGATCCGAAAATCGATAAAATCTACAACATGGCCCGAAACAAATCGATCGATCCCGTTCCCCAGTGCTCCCCCCAAAATCAAACCGTAGCCAGCTTGTTCCCAGCGGTTAATTCGCGGCCCGAACCAAGCCAGCACCATCAATCCCACACTAACGCCCAAAGACAGCCAGCGCAACCAAATCGCCCCGCCATTGCTGAACAAACTAAATGCCGCACCGGTATTAACAACATAAGTGAAGTGAAACACCCCAGGTAACAGCGGCTGCGTCTGCGGAGGAATCGTCAAGTCAAAATTTTGCACCACCCAAAACTTAGTCAGATGGTCTAAAACTAAACTGATAATAGCAGCAACCCAGAACAAGGGATTTCTTTTAAAACGCATGGATTAAGCAGTAGAAAATGGGGCATCGGGCAGGAAACAAGTTACGCAAATTTCCCAGTCGCAGTGAGATTGCTCACCAATGTGCAAACACAGTATAGCCTAATATCATAACTAATGACTAATGACTAATGACAACTGACAACTGACTAATGACAACTGACTAATGACAACTGACTAATAGACCTCTTGCAAAAATCCTTTTAATCAAATTCTGGAACGGGCTCTCCGGCCCATTCCACAAGAAAAAAAA
>NZ_JAUBWA010000238.1:0-4240 GCF_036702825.1 Microcoleus sp. A003_D6
CAATCGAATTAAGTTGATAATGCGGCAAGGATATGGTTTTTCTAATTTTCATAATTTCAGAAATCGCGTATTAGCTTTTTTTTCTGATTAGATAAAATTATCACCACAAGTTCAGGAGAGCCGTTGGGCTTGGGCCCTCTTAGTTTAGTGGTTATATAAGCTGTCAGTCATACCTCATCTTTTTGATAAAAGCTATATTCCGTACAAAACAAAGTGGCCGAGTTTGTCATAAGGCGGATGAGCGAGAGGAAAGTTAACTAATTTTCCCATATCTGCTAAAAGCATGATACTGAGAATAATTAAAAAGTACAAAACAGAGGCAATAATCCAGATTTTTTTTAAGAATAATTTCATCCGATCTTTTTTCCAATATCGACAATAGACAAACCAAGTCCGCGCCACTTCTCGCAATTTTGTTTGATTTGTGAATGAGATTTTTTTTTTGATTAACCGCAGAGGGCGCAGAGAAAGAGAGGAAAGAGAATATCGCGTACATATTCGGGTCAGGGCGGGTTTTGTACGGATATTTCCCGCTCAACCCG
Source organism: Microcoleus sp. A003_D6 (assembly GCF_036702825.1). NCBI lineage: Bacteria > Bacillati > Cyanobacteriota > Cyanophyceae > Oscillatoriales > Microcoleaceae > Microcoleus > Microcoleus sp. A003_D6. The sequence goes on from NZ_JAUBWA010000238.1 coordinate 543, forward strand.
CCCCTCGCAGATATTGTTATGCTTAACGCGCCCACTGTTGCAATATGTAATTGTAAAACTTTCCGGTGTCTACTTTATCCATTGCTTGAATTTTTCGCCCTCCATTTTTAACTTTTGTGCGTCCTTGGCTGATACCTTCGGTCACAATTTCGGTTTCCCATTCTCGCAGTTGGTAAAATTCTGGATGCGCTAAATAAGCGGTTGCCAAAATGTCCCAGAAATAGTAATCTTGAGAAATTGCTAAGGCATAACACTGTCCTGCTAAGTCGGAAATTGGATATTTGCGCTGTCTTGCTAAGAGATTGGAAAATTCGACAGTCAGCGGTACATTATTAGTGATATCTAAAGGACACATGACAACTGGAATTTGTGTTTGCCAAATTCTCTCGATCGCAAACGGGTCCCAGTAAGCATTCCATTCTGCCGACATATCTTGTCCGGGTTCCATATCTTTGCTAACATTGCCGATAACATTGAGTGCGCCTCCCATCCAGACAATTTCTTGAATTTTGCTTTCAATTTCTGGCGCAATATCTAAAGCTTGCGCTACTGTTGTTAACGGCCCCGTTACCATTAATGTGACTGGTTCGGCTGCATCTCGCAAAACTCGCACCATAAAGTTTTGTCCGGGTTCTGATATTAACGGCGTGTCAATGGTTCCTTTTTCATTTAGAATGGGAAGTCGATCGACTGCAAAGGCATCTCGCCGAAATAACACCGGAAATGGATTGAGTCCCCGCACGGTACTCGCCGCCACCGGAACTTCTGAACGCCCCATCAAATCAAGGATTTTGCGCGTTGCACTCACCGCCGGTTGAATGTAGCAGTCCGCAGGAGTTACAATTACTCCCAAAGTTTCGACTTCCTCCATTGTCATCAGCAACACGACAGAGAGATAGTCGTCAACTGCACCGTCGTGATCCATTAGTACGAGTTTTTTAGACATTTTGCTTCCCCGGTGACTGAATTACTGTAAACTACAAATATAAATTTATTTGTGCGTCAAACACAACAACCTTAACTATATGAATACAGTAGCACCTTACGGCTCTTGGAAATCTCCCATTACCTCAGATTTAATTGTTTCGGGAACTGTCGGACTCGGACAAATTGCTATTGACGGCGATGATATTTATTGGGTTGAGGGAAGACCTTCGGAAGCGGGGCGGAGCGTCCTCGTGCGGCGCACTCCTGACGGTACAATCAGCGACGTGACACCGCCTCCTTTTAATGTTCGCACTCGCGTTAACGAATACGGCGGCGCTGCTTTTGCAGTTGCTGGCGGTGTTGTCTATTTTTCTCATTTTGCAGACCAACGTATTTATGCTCAAACATTAAATTCTCAACCCGAACCTCTGACTCCTGCTGCTAATTCTCGCTATGCAGATGCGATGGTTGACAAGCAGAGAAATCGCCTGATTTGCGTGCGCGAAGACCACGCAGGTGAGGGCGAACCTGTCAATACTATTGTTAGCATTAATTTAGATAACGGCGAAGATATTAAAATCTTAACTCAGGGTAATGATTTTTATGCTTCCCCTCGTTTGAGTCCAGACGGTTCTCTACTTTCTTGGATTTGTTGGAACCATCCAAATATGCCGTGGGATGGCACAGAATTGTGGGTGGCAGAAATTAATGCTGACGGTTCTTTAGGTGAAAAATACTTAGTTGCTGGCGGGGTTGATGAGTCGATTTTTCAACCAGAATGGTCGCCCGATGGAGTTTTGTATTTTGTTTCTGACAAGTCGAACTGGTGGAATTTCTACCGCTGGCAATCTAGAACCCCCCTCAATCCCCCCTTGGTAAGGGGGGAAGCAGAGATAGAAGCCAGCTTGTGCGAAATGGCGGCTGAATTCGGACTTCCTCAGTGGGTTTTTGGAATGTCTACTTATGCCGTTGTCTCGGAAAACAAAATTATTTGCACATACACTCAGCAAGGCAAGTGGTATTTAGCGAGTCTCGATTTAACCACTAAGCAGTTGACAACAATTGAGACGCCTTACACTGATATTTCCTCCGTCAAAGCGCGGGGAGGAAATGTGGTTTTTCTGGCAGGTTCGCCGACTGAATCTACTGCTATTGTACAATTAAATTTAGCAACAAGCAAACTAGAGATTTTGCGCCAATCGAGCAATTTAAGCATCAATCCGGGTTATCTTTCAGTACCGGAACCGATTGAATTTCCCACGGAAAACAATTTGACTGCTTTCGGTTTCTTCTATCCCCCGAAAAATCAAGATTTCGCAGCGCCTGCGGGTGAAAAACCGCCGCTTGTTGTTAAAAGTCACGGCGGCCCCACTGCTGCAACTTCTAGCAGCATGAATTTGAAAATTCAATACTGGACGAGTCGCGGTTTTGCCGTGCTCGATGTCAATTACGGCGGCAGCACTGGTTACGGCCGAGAATACAGAAAAAGACTGCAAGATAGTTGGGGGATTGTCGATGTTGACGACTGCGCTAACGGTGCTAAATATTTAGCTCAAAAAGGTTTAGTTGATGGGGAAAGAATGGCGATCGCCGGAGGCAGTGCAGGGGGGTACACTACGTTGTGCGCTCTTACTTTCCGCGATGTGTTTAAGGCTGGTGCGAGCTATTATGGAGTTAGCGATTTGGAAGCTTTGGCAGGGGATACTCACAAGTTTGAAGCGCGCTATCTGGATGGATTAATCGGGCCTTATCCTGAAAGAAAAGATTTGTATGTACATCGTTCGCCAATTCATTCGGCGGAACGTTTATCTTGTCCCGTTATCTTTTTTCAAGGATTAGAAGATAAAGTGGTTCCGCCCAATCAAGCGGAAATGATGGTAGAGATATTGAAAGCTAAAGGTTTGCCGGTTGCTTATGTTGCTTATGAAGGGGAACAGCACGGTTTTCGCCGCGCTGAAAATATCAAAAGAACTCTTGACGGCGAATTCTATTTCTATTCCCGGGTGTTTAAGTTTGAGTTAGCTGAACCTGTGGAGGAAGTGCCGATTTACAATCTTTAGAACTAATTAAGTTTGCAGTTGCTCTGTTTTCGCTAAAACGAAACTGCAAGCTGTATCATAAGTCTGAAATATTAAATGTGATGTAGTTCACAAACTGGGCTATTTGCTGTCACAAGTTTTTGCTGTTGATTGTCACATCTTTTAAGGCAGTACACTGACAAGATATGAGAGTGCGATCGCCTTTTGTTGCCGCAGAAACGCGCGATCGCGCGATCGTCGAGTAGAAAGTCAATTACTATGCAAACTCCTGTCCACCTGATTCCATCTGCTTTGGGCGAGCTGTTTGCCGAAGCGAATCAAAATGGCTACATTACTTTAGCCGATCGGTACGGTTTGATGGCTGCTATTTTTGACGAAAATTTGACGGAGGAAGACAAACGCTCGATCGATCGGCTCCTGCGCTCTGTGTGCCGGGGAAGGATAAAATTAGTTAACGAACTGTCTGCGATCAGGTAAGTGCCGATAGTTTTCCTTGACTGTAATTTAAAAAACTCAACATTAAAAAATTCCTAATTGTCTCGTAATTGAGACTTTGATTGAAGAAACACTTTTTAATTTTTGATGGAGATAGGACTTACGCCAAAAATGGTTTGACGCGCGAATTATAGCGGTAAGGTGTGCAGTAGTGCACACCTTACATCCCACATTCCGCAGATGTGATTCATCTTACTGGTATTTTTGAGAAATTCCAGCCATCCAACTTTTTTAGTC
>NZ_JAUBWA010000239.1:0-4226 GCF_036702825.1 Microcoleus sp. A003_D6
AACGGGCTCTCCGGCCCATTCCACAAGAAAAAAAAATTTGTGGGATGGGCATCTTGCCCGTCCTAGTTATTTTTGCAGGAGGTCTAATACATACTTACACGATCGCTGTTTGCACCGCAGCGGTCGTTTATCCGCAGGAAAGGTTTGTACCGGCCCATTGCAATGGCACGATCGCGGTTGAACCTACAATCCAATTTGAACCCCAATTTGCGATCGAGTCACTGCGAATTCTGGCTGCTGAGTCTCAAATAAGGGGCGAGTTACTTGGCGCAGCAGCACTGTTTCTAAACTGCCTTCTACTACATTTTCTGCTTCTATTTCCAACTCGCCCCACAACAGCCGATCGCCTTGATTTGGTATTTTACCTAAACTGTGAATCATGAATCCGGCAATTGTTTGGTAAGCTTGGTTAGTCGGCAGGTTTAACCCTAATTTTTCGTTAACTGCTGTCACTTCCCATAGACCAGAAATCAGTGCCGAATGAGCATCTTTTTGAACGAGAGTTGCTTCCGAAGGCGGCAGCAGCGGTTGAGACTTTTGACTGGTAATCCAACCTGTCAGCAGCCGCACGGTACCGTTGAGAACTGCCAGCAGCGGCCACAGTATTTTTGAGCAGATTTCGAGGGCGGGCATTAGCAGCAAAGCGGTGCGTTCTGGGGCGTGGTTTGCTAATACTTTGGGGATTAGTTCTCCTAATACTATTTCTATGTAAGTTACTAAGATGAAAGCTGCGGGAACTGCGATCGAATGTGCAGTCAGCATGGCTGGAAAATGTCCGATCGGCAATTTGTCGATCCACGGCTCGATCCAGTGTACAGTCGCTCCCTCACCCAACCAACCCAACAGCAAACTCCCTGCTGTTGTGCCTGTTTGAGTCACCGACAGGTAATGCGGTATGTTGTTCTGCGCTTGGTGGACGAGTTCGGCGGTTTTGGCGGTTGGGCGATCGGACAAGTGGGCGAGTTGGCGAATTTGATGGCGATCTGCTGATACTAATGCTAGTTCTGATGCCACAAAAAAGGCGATTAAAAGTGTTAAGCCCAGCAACATTCCTAATCTCAGGATTGTTTGAGCGACTTCTATTTCCATGCCAGTAAGGTTGTTCAAGATAGATATCTAATCTGATAGATTTTTTAGGTTAATTCTTTTATTTTAGCTGGCGATTCAGATAGCTTTATCCCCGGACATTTCGGATATCCCCACTACCCTTATTGGTAGGTGCACCTAACCCGTAGAACTTGTAAACTCTTTAGACCTCTTGCAAAAATAATTAGAACGGGCAAGATGCCCGTTCCACAAGAAAAAATAACTCTTGTGGAACGGGCATCTTGCCCGTTCCATCAATTGATGAAAGGATTTTTGCAAGAGGTCTTTTCTCTTCTCTTCCTTCGCGCCCTTGGCGTCTTCGCGGTTCGTTTTAACTGAGATATTGCACCATTTTTAATTACTTGTTTAGGAACAGGCAAGATGCCTGTTCCACAAGAGATGAATTTTATTGTGGAACAGGCAGGAAAGCCTGTTCTTGACAACGATCCAAGCAAGATGTGAGTAAAAAAAAAACATCTAATTCACTAAACCGGAACTCATTGCTGTATCAACTCTCCCTTACTTCCCGCAGCGAGTTAATTTCCGTAAAAGTCTCCTCCGGATCTGACTTCAACCCGCCTTGAACGTAATTCAACTTCACTTCTTCCAACAAATCCGACAGCAGCGACTGCAATTCCCCGAGAGTTTTCTCATCTTGCAATTCCCGCCGCAAACTTTGATTAAATTCTTGACTGAAATTATCGATAATTTTTCGACCTTTATCATCTTCGTAAGTAGTTGCTACCACATCAACAGCAGTTTGAGCCAGATAATTCGCTAGCTGTTCTGTCATTTCCCTAGGCAAAATGTTAATCGGAGAGAAATTTTGCAGGATTTGATAAAAATCCGACTGTTTGATTGTTGTTTGCAAATTGTGGTGCAGCAATTCTTCCAAACCCGGTTGCACCTGCGGCAAAACTTTGTAAATTGTCAGATCCAAAATGCGGTTGGTAATTTGTTCGATCGTATTTTCCTGATTGACGTGAAGGTACGGCTGCTGCGCCAGCAACATCTGCGCCGCGTCGCCCTGTTCGATCGAACTTTGAGCTTGATTGATAAACCGCACCATCATGTATTCCGACATCGTATCGGCTAAATAAGCCACCGGTTCGTAGGTAATTTGAGCAACTACGCGATCGAGATTCACCAAACCCGACTTGTGCACCCGCACCAATACCGGCAGAATCCGCCACCCCTGCCAAATCGGCACCAGCAGAAACACCTCGTACCAGCGCCTCAGCACAAAATCCAACCAAGTTACCCCCGGTTTGCGACGGTTGTGGAACAGACTTTTAATCAAAAACTCCGCCCAAAAAAAGCCGATAAAAAACGCATCAATTCGCCAAAAACCGTCAGTGCTTTTCAAATATTCGGGATTTGGCAAACTCGGATCAATGCCTTTAATCGGGTCATACATTTTAACTAAACCCGGAAAATAGCTCTGATAAACAGGGCGCAACTGAAGGTAACTGAAATGGAAAAGCACCAGCAAGAAATTGACCGCCGCTACTATAGCGCTCAATTTCGCCCAAAAAAGCAATTTTTTGGGCTGTACATCGGTGCTGTTAACAGTTGTGTTGGAATCTGACATAAAAGTAATTTTCCGAATTTGCTAATCGATAAATCTATCTTGTGGCCGACGCTCAAAAACTCCTAACCTATTAAAATCCCTTGGTGAACGATAAGTATAAGGAAAGCAAATGCCGTGAAATTAAAAACAGTGATATCGCTGCTCAAACAAACTTTTACTGAATGGCAAGAAGATAAAGCGCCAACCCTAGCCGCCGCCCTAGCCTATTACACGGTTTTTTCCCTCGCCCCGCTGCTAATTATCGTAATTGCGATCGCCGGTTTAGTTTTTGGCGCAGACGCAGCCCAAGGTCAAATTGTCGCCCAACTCCAAAGTTTGATCGGCAAAGATGGCGCCCAAACCGTCCAAGAACTCATCCTCAAAGCCTCCGAACCCAAGTCGGGAATGATTGCTACCCTACTCGGCGTTGCTACACTTTTGTGGGGCGCTTCCAACGTATTTACTAATCTCAAAGAAGCCCTCAATACTATTTGGAATGTTTCACCGCCTCCGGGACGCGGCATCTGGGGATTCCTGCAAGACCGCGTATTGTCTTTTGCAATGATTTTAGGCATCGGCTTTTTACTGCTAGTATCTTTAGTAATTAGCGCCGTTTTAGCCGCCGTCAGCTATTGGTTGAACGGCTTGCTGCAATTACCAGTCGGCATTTGGCAGATTGTGGACTTTGCCCTGTCCTTTGGCGTAGTTACGCTGCTTTTTGCGTTAATTTACAAACTTTTGCCCGATGTCAATCTTGCCTGGAATGATGTTTGGATCGGCGCCGCCATCACCTCAGTGCTGTTTACGATCGGCAAATCCCTAATTGGAGTTTACCTCGGAGGTAGCGGTATTGCCTCTACCTACGGTGCTGCGGGCTCGTTCGTGATTATCCTGCTTTGGATTAATTATTCCGCTCAAATTCTCTTCTTAGGTGCCGAGTTTACCCAAGTTTGGGCTAACCGATACGGCTCACTAATGCGAGGTTCGCAAAAGAATACCCTCAACAGCGAAAACGGGGAATCAGTAGCGCGCAAACATAGGAACAAGTCTTAACCTCAGACAAACGGGAAATTTGCGGTTAAACTCGATCCCCAGCTTTGACAAGCAAGAAAGCAGAAGCAAAAGGCAAGAAGACCCAAAGCAGAAGGAAAGAAAAATTTTTAAGGCAATAATTTTGCTTTTTTTCGATCGCCCTCTAACATTCGGTCTTCGGGACGACCTGCTTCTGCTTTCAAAGGAAGCCCTACCTCTTTATCCTCCCAGTGTAAAATTTCGACTTTTAACTTACCTCGGATCTCGAACACCAAGCTGAAAGCAGGTTCGAGTTTGACACCCCCCAGAATGCGGGAAATTCGCTTCACCTTCGTTCATTTCTATTTAAATTATCGAGAGTAGGATCTGCTGCACGTATCTGTCAGCAGAAGGAAGTCGTCTGTCAATTTTCTCCCTGCCAGTTCTCCCTGAAGGATGATTTACCGATCGCACATTTTGACTTTAACTACCAGCCGGGAAGTCCCTCTGTGTATTTAGAGGGGATAAATCTGAGCGTAAGCGAAGTACCCCGAATAAA